>CAMDVP010000015.1 GCA_945877525.1 uncultured Clostridia bacterium
ACGCCAGAATGGAAAAGGCGCGAGTAGATGTGCCAGTTGAATTTGAGAATAGTATTAAACTCGATGCGGATCGGGGCGCATGCGATTTCCGCATGGGTCATGATGTGGCGGTCTGCGCCCGGATGGACGCACAGGGCGGCGTCCACATCCTTGAAGAAACCCTCCCGAACAAAGCTTCCCTTGGCGCTGCCGTTCTCGCCGCCCTCCTCGCCGGGGGTGCCATAGACGCGGATTTCGCCGCCGACGTCATCCAGCACCTGCTTCAGGGCCGCGCCGGCCAGTGCCGATGTAGGGCCAAAGAGGTTGTGTCCGCAGCCATGCCCCAGGCCCGCCAGCGCGTCGTACTCCGCCAGAAAGGCCAGCACGGGGCCGGGCCTTCCGGACTTGTATACAGCGGAAAAGCCGGTGGGGTGGCCGGCCACATCCACCGTGACGTCAAAGCCTTCTTTTCTCAGCTGTCCTGCCAGCAGGCCGCAGGCGAAATACTCATGGTTGCTGGTTTCGGGACGGGCGTGAATATCCAGCGCCATCTGCTGGTAAACGGGGTACTGTGCGTCGGCGTATGCCAGGATCGCGTCGCGCTCATTCATGCTTGTCCCCTCCCCTGCGGCGGCGGACAGAGAACAGGCCGCGGTTGGTTGTCCTGCGGGATAGGCCGTTGCCCAGGCTTTGCAGGAGGAAGGTGACGATCAGCAGAACGATCACGCACACGTTCACGATGTCGGGATGGTTCTGATTCTGTCCGTAATTGATGGCGAAGGAACCGATGCCTCCAGCGCCGACCGCTCCGGCCATGGTGGTCAGGCCGATCAGGCTGATGGCCGTCACGGTGGTCACACGGATCAGGTCAGGAATTGCCTCATGCAGGTATACCCGGAAGATCAGCCCCAGGGTACTGCTGCCCATGCTGCGCGCCGCCTCAAGCTTGCCTGCGTCCACGCCGGAGAGCGCCACCTCCACCTGCCTTGTATAGAAGGGAACCGTGCCGAATACCAGCGGGAGAATGGCGCCCTTCACATTGATGGCTGTGCCGACCACCGCGCGGGTCAGCGGAATCAGGAAAATCAGCAGAATGATAAAGGGAATGGAGCGAAACACGTTGACCGCCAGATTCACCAGCTGATAAATCCAGGGGTTTCGGCAGATGCCATCCTTTTTGGTAACCACCAGAAGCGTTCCCAGAACCAGCCCGATGACAAAGGCAATCAGGCCGGCCTTCCAGAACATTTCCACGGTCGCATGGCAGCTGTCGAAAAACCGGTCCCGATAGGTGTACAGGCTGGGGGCCCATTCCTTAATCAGTGCTTCCATCCTTGAGCACCTCCGTTGTCACATGATTTTCTTCAAGGAAGGCGATGCCGTCCGAAATGCTGTGGGGCTCGCCGCTCAGAATGCCGATCATGCCGCCCAGCGGCGACCCGTGCAGGTATTCCATGTTGGCCAGCACCACGCTGAAGTCAAACCCGTAGCGTCTGGCGGCAGTGGTCAGCACATGCTCGGCAGCGCATTCCTTCTGAAAGGTCAGCTTGACCAGCTTTTCTCCGGGCTTGACGCGCACCAGGGCAGAGTCCTTTTCCATCAGCTGATGAATCTTCCCCAGCGGAGAGGCGGAGGCGATGAACTTGCGGGTAATCGCAGCCTTCGGCGCGGAAAAAATGTCGTAAACGCTGCCTTCCTCCACCACGCGGCCATCCTCCATGACGGCGACCCGATGGGCGATGGCCTTGATCACCGCCATCTCATGGGTGATGATAACAATGGTGTGCCGAGCTTGCGGTTCAGGTCCTTCAGCAGGGACAGGATGGATTCCGTTGCATCCGGGTCAAGGGCGCTGGTGGCCTCGTCAGACAGCAGAATCTTCGGGTCGGCGGCCAAAGCCCTTGCGATGGCCACGCGTTGCTTCTGTCCGCCGGAAAGCTGGGAGGGATAAACGTCGATCTTATCGGTCAGGCCCACCAGCGCCAGCAGCTCCTTCACGCGATTCTCGATCTGGGCCCTGCTGCGCCCGGTGTATTTGAGCGGGTAGGCGATGTTGTCAAACACCGTGGAGCGATCCAGCAGATTAAAGTGCTGGAAGATCATGCCGATTCCCCTGCGAAGCTGGTTCTGCTGCCTGGCGGTCATGAGCTTGCCCTGCAGGTAGGGCTTTCCCTCCCGCAGGGTAATTTCGTCGAAGCCGCCAATGGTCATGGTGCCGGAATCGGGCACCTCCAACAGATTGAGGCAGCGCACCAGGGTCGATTTGCCTGCACCGGAATAACCGATGACACCGTAGACGGAGCCTTCCCTGATCTGCAGGGATACGTCCCGCAGCGCGGCGACATCGCCGCCTTTCAGGCGAAAGGTCTTGTTCAGATGGTTGACTTCGATCATGGCGCGCGCCTCTTTCTGTTGTTTTATTGAGGATTACTGGGCAATCAGACCAGCGGCGGCCTTCAGGGCGTCCAAAGAATCAAACTTCTGGGAGTACAGGGTCAGAGGGGCGATCAGCGTGTCGCCAATCACGGTGAGGTCATAGCCATTAGCGGAAGCGTCCTTGTTCAGGTAAGCCTTGTGCTGGAAAGCATTCAGATCAATCTCACCGGAATTCAGCGCCTCGTTAGGCAGGTTGTAGGCGTCGAACTCAACCAGCTCAATGTAGATGCCGGCTTTCTGTTCATCCAGCACCTTCTGCACAGCCTTCCACTGATCGTTGTTCGCGCCGCAGACGCCCACCGTCACCACGGTCTTGTCCGCCTTTTCGGAAGTGTATTCCACAATGGCCTGTGCTTCTTCCTGGGTCAGGGTGATATTCGCGTCATAGTCGAAGGCCGGGAAGAAGGCTTCGGCATAATTCACCAGCAGGAATTCCGCCACCAGCTGGGTCTGATAGGCCTCCACAATCGTTTTGTACACGGGATTTTCCGCGTCGGCAGTGCGGGCCACGATGATGTTGACATAGGGGTTGTCGCCGGACTCGCTCTGCTTCTCAATAATCAGGCCGTCCCGGGAGGGGATCAGGCCGAAAGGAATGGCATAGGTGCCGTTGATGGTGGAAGCGCCAAAGTCGGCCAGGGTGGAAGGCAGGGTGTTGGCCTGCACGGGAACAACCTCCACATCATAGAGATAGCCGGTGATGTCCGCCAGTTCGGGGGTGTATCCTGCGTCAGGGTTCACGGTAATCAGGCCTGCGGTTTCCAGCAGCTTGATGCCGCGGGAAAGGTTGGTGCCATCGTCGGGAATGCCGATCTGCAGGGTTTCGGCGGAAGCGATGGAAACGGACAGCGCCAGGAGGGCGGCAAGAATCAGGGACAGGGACTTCTTCACAAAGCTGCTCATATTCGTGATCTCCTTTATGCGCCGTTGAAGGCACACAAGGATTATGGATTATCGCTACGATGCCTGAAGATAAACCATAAGCCGGGCCAAAGATCAGCTGGAAATGCGAAAGGACGATGCAAGAATCAATCAGTCATCGGGCCACGCGTGCTGCCCCTCTGGCAGAAAAGAAGGGAGAAAGGCAGAATAACAACAAATCCGAACCGTGTATCGGTTCGGATTTGTTTGCGTTTGGTGGAGCATAGCGGATTCGAAGCGCATCAATCGTTTCCCATTGTGTCCCGGTATGTACTATTTGGTTAATATAATGTACCGTATAACGCCAAAATTTCACCCTGTTTCCCATCGCATACCACCTGGTTAATGGTACTGATAATGGTATTTGGTCAGGCTGAGGCAGTCAAGTTCAGTTCAATCATCATAATGATTTGGGAGGATACGACTATGGAACTGAACAATCAGAAGTTGCCCCTGCACATCCACGACGAAAAGAATGGACTAGGGTGTGTTTCCAAATAGGGAAAAAACGAATAACGTCGAATAAAGATACCAGAGGTGAGGGAGATGGCAGCAGTAGTACGACGTTATGAACTAACAGACGCAGAGTGGAAACGGCTCAGCCCATACTTTCCAGAAAGGAAGGCTGGGGACAAAGGTCGCCCACCGAAGGACACGCGTCAAATGCTGAACGGGATCTTCTGGATCATGCGAAGCGGATCAGCATGGAGGGATCTGCCGGAACGATATGGTCCTTGGCAAACTGTGTATAAGCACTTTGTCAAATGGGAGAAAGCAGGCATCTTCGAGAAAATCTTCACTGATTTAGCAGCGGATGCTGATATGCAGGATATCAGTTTGGACAGCACCTGCATCAAAGCGCACAAAGCAAGTGCAGGTGCAAAAAAAGAGACAATCTGAAGCCACGGAATGTTCCGCCAAAAGTCATGCTGATATCAGTCGGCATGAGCAAAATCAATGCATTGGGATTACTCGCGGCGGCAGAAATACGAAAATCCATGCGGTAGTTGATGCGTTGGGCAATCCTATTTATGTAATGCTTTCTGCCGGCAATGTACATGATTCAGTCATTGCTGAGGATGTCCTTGAGCACGTAAATTTGGATGGCACTATTGTCATGGCAGACAAGGCTTACGGAAAGTATGATCTGCGCGAGTATATTGCAAATCACAATGCTGACTTCTGCATTCCTCCCAAGACCAATGAGACCGACCCCTGGTTTTGCGATTGGCTTCAGTACAAAGAGCGGCACCTCGTTGAATGCTTTTTCAACAAGTTGAAAGAGTTCAGACGTATTGCCACTCGTTTTTATAAGCTCGCTTCCAGGTTCCTCGCTTTTGTTCATCTCGGTTGTATCCGTATTCTCCTTGCATGATTATGCTCGTGGTATGCTTTGGGAAACACAGCCTAAAGAGGATCAGGCAGATGATTCCGGGAATCGGCAGAAGATAGAAGAAAATATTATTCCGGAATGCCATGAGTTTCCTGTCCCTGTTATTCAACCGCGGTGTGATGTTTCGTTCAACCATATTGTTGCACACTCCCAGCTGCCATGTTTTTTCTTGTGCTGTAACGCAAGTATAGCAATATTCAGCATAATTTCAATTTTGAAAACCTGGAAAGCTTTTGAAAAACTGAAGTAGAGCAGAAAAACGAAAGGATTATATGGTGCAATTTCAACGCAAATAGGACATATTTGGGACAAAATCTGTAATTTGGGGCTATAGGTGTTTGTAGGAACCGTTTACTGGATCTTTTTGATCTCCTGTTCCAGCAATGCAATTTCCTCACGGTTCAATTCTGCAAAGGGAGATTCTGTCAGCTGGCGAAGCGTATACATCTCATCTTGGAAGGCAACGCCTTTGATGGCGCGTGGAAACAGACGCTCCAGCACGGCATGCGCTCTTTCATCTGTCAACAGACTGCGCCAGGAAGCATCGAGTCCCTTTGCGGCGGGCAGAGGCACGGTCAAACTCCATTCAAAATGGCCGGTATACAGCCGTTTCGGTGCGGAACCGTCCGGGAGCTGCATATCCATTACACAGCCAAAGGGCACATCGACTGCCAACTCCAAATACTGATCGAACCACTTCCAGGCTACTCGACACACACCGCCGCAGGTCGCCTTTTCTGCGCAGACCGCGGCTATGCGCCTGTCCGGCACGGGGCGGCACATGATATGCCGGAAACCCGGCGCGTCTTCCGCAGGTGCGATGCCCGCCATGCTGCGGAACATCCACGCAGCCACCGAGCCATAGGCGTAATGGTTGAGCGAGTTCATGCCGTCTTTGTTCATGCTGCCGTCCGGTTCGATGGAGTTCCATCGTTCCCATATGGTAGTGGCACCGCTGTTTACCTCGTACAGCCAGCCGGGATATTCTTCGCGCAGCAGCAGTTCATAGGCCAGGTCAGCGGCACCGGCCCGGGTCAGGGCGGGAAGCAGCCAGGGTGTACCCACAAAGCCGGTCTCCAAACGCACACCGGCGTCCAGTACTTTACGCCGCAACAGGGCATCCACGCGGGGCTGTGCACCTTCCGGTACCAGATTCAAATGCGATACCACCGCGCAGGCCGTCTGCGTTTCCACGGCAAGACGTCCGCTTGATGTGAAATACTCACGGATGAATGCCGCCTTGATGCGTTCTGCCAGCTGAGTATAGTAATCGGCTGCTTCCTGCTCACGCAAGACGATTGCAGCTTTGGCGGTGATCATGGCAGACTCATAATAGTATGCGGTGGCGATGAGTCCGCGGTCAGTGCCGCCGTAGACGCTGCTGCCGTCCAGGGCCAGCCAGTCGCCGAGCTGAGGCGAGGCCGTCCACAGGTCTCCAGTGGCGTCGATGGTCGTCTGCTTGCTGATCCAGTCCACCCAGGCCTTCATGCCATTAAAGGACGCCCGCAGAATCGCCGTGTCGCCGCTGTGCAGATACACCTGCCAGGGCACGATGGTCACAGCATCACCCCAGGCGGCCACACCGGCCAGATAGTAGTGGGTCATTGGCGTTACACAGGGCACGTTTCCGTCTAACTGCTTCTGATCGTTGGTCAGGTCACGCATGAATTTTTCAAAGAAAGCGGAGCAATCCATGTTATACAGCGCTGCGTCGCTGAAAATCTGAATGTCACCTGTCCAACCCATGCGTTCATCACGCTGGGGACAATCAGTCGGCACATCCAGGAAGTTACCGCGTTGTCCCCACAGAATATTGTCAATGAGACGATTCAGCTTGGGTTCGCTTGTGATGAGGCGACCTGTCTGTTCCATATCAGAGTGAATCACGCAGCCTTCGATTTTATCCGCCTCAGGCTGCCAGCCATCAAATTCAACATAGCGGAAACCGAAGAAGGTGAAATGTGGCTGCACCTGTCGAGGAATGCCGTCCGAAATATAGGTGAAGGTACATGCCGCTGTGCGCAGATTGTCGCGGTAGAGCTTGCCGTCCCGCATCAGTTCGGCAAAGTGCAGCGTCACAATGGTGTCCTTTGGCGCATCGCACCAGAAGGAAACCCAGCCTACCATATTTTGCTGCATATCGAATACGCCGGGGCAACCCTCTACTGGCATGGCAGACAGGGTCTGCTGAATACGCAGCTTCGGACTGATGCGCGGTGTGAGCAGGTTCAGGTCCAGCTGACCCGGCACAGCCTGACATACCTCATCCCAGGGAACAATGCGCATATCGACGGTTTCGCCGTCATAGATGCCGTCGAAGGTAACAGGGCTATGACCGACCTCCCAGCGCTCGTCGGTGCCGAACACATCCTCCGTGCCATCTTCATACTGCACATGGATTTCGGCCAGCAGCACATACTCGTCGCCATAATGCGGAGCGAGGCGCTTGAGACCATAACGGCCTTTGTACCAGCCGTCGCCCAGCATGAACATCACTTCATTGCAGCCCTGTTTCACCGGAAGTTCCAGCGTCTGATATTGCAGATAACTGTCGTAGGTATGCAAGCCCGGCTGAAGAACGTCGTCGCCCAGCTTCTTGCCATTGAGGCTGGCCTCGTATTCGCCCAGACCGATGCAATACATTCGCGCCTTTTTCACCGGCCGCTCCACAAAAAATCTTCGGCGGAACATCGGGTGAACATCCTGACCATAGGGCGTGGTGATGGGAATCGCCTGCCAGCCTTCATCCGCTGACTTGGCGGTCTCAAACCAGGTCCAGTCGCTCCAGGCGCTATCACCGGTGTCAGAACACGCCCAGGCACGCCACCACATGCGGGTGCGGGGCGGCACAGGCACCGGCAGCATCCAGGCCAGCGGGTCAATTCCCGTAAGAATACGGCCTGTGTCCGGGCTGGTCACAGTGTCCACCGTGCCAGTGTCATAGACGCATACAGTATCATCCGGCGCAGTAGCCAGCTGAATACGGCTTTGCGTCTGGCGTTCACCCTCCGCCTCGGCGATCTGATAACTGAAGCGAAGCCCATCTACAGCAATGCCCATGGGACAGGTCATATGATTTGTCTGCAAGCGCGTGATACGCACGGTGATTCCTTCTTTCGTGGAACAGTTTTCGGTATCATCCATTTACGGTCACGACCCTCTGCTTTCCTGCCATGCACAGGAAAAGGGCAGCCTCCACTTGATCGCTGCAAAGGCTGCCATGGATTATTTGTCATGATAGGTAAACCACTCAAAGTCCGCGTGGCATCCATTACCCTGCAGGTCCTGGCAGCACACGCCGATCATGGCGGAGGTGAAGCCATTGCCGATCACATACTCATCGGATAGGATGCGCATGTCCAGCACAGGGCCGATAGGCTGCATCCGGCGCCCGGGCAGTGCCCAGTGGAAAGTCAGGTCGCTGCCGTTTACCTCAGCACACAGCTCCACGTCCTCCGTACCGTCCGGCAAAACAAGTTCGTTCTTGTCTTCCAGATCGCCATGGTCACAGGTGGTTACGGTCAGGGTGGGATGACCGTCATCGTCGCAGCTCATGGCCAGGTAATGCCAGTTGTCGCAGTTGTACATGCACACCAGGCCTGCCATGTGGTTGTACGTTTGCGGCTTGAAGCTCATATGTACGGTTCCGCTGCAATGCAGGGAGGAAATCTTGCGTGCCGTGAGGTGTTGCCGGAAATGGGAACACAACGAGTTGCCGCCCGTGATGCGCATCCAGCCCTTACGTGCGTCAAAGCTGATGCCGCAGTGTTGCCACATACTACGCAGGGTCATCCATAGGCGGGGCAGACCATCGCCAAAGCAAATGGTCTCCGGCTCCTTGGGAAAGACGACAGGGGGCACCTCGGGGCCTTCGTAGGTGAGAGACGGCGTAGCATGGCCGGTGGTGCCGGCAATACGCGGCCATTCATCTTCTGACCATTCGATATTCTGGATGGCACATTCGCGGCCCAGGATGCTGAACTTGCCCTCCAGCGGGCGGGCGCACAGATGTGCCATATACCACTTGCCATCCGGACCGTCGATCAGCTGTCCATGACCGGCACGCTGCAGCGCACAGTCGGTGCCGGTGGAAGACATCATCGGGTTTTGCGGATCCACTTCATAGGGACCGAAAAGGCTTTGGGAACGGGCGATGGTTACGCAATGACCAAACTCGGTACCGCCCTCTGCCGCCGTGATATAATACCAGCTGCCGTGATGGATGATGTTGGGGCCTTCGGTGGTGCCGCGGCTGGTGCCGGGGAATACGACACGGGGCAGACCGATGGGATGAAGCTCGCTATCCAGTTCCTGCACGCTGACGCCTGCAAAACGGTTGCGATTGGTGCGACGCTCCATAGTCTGCGTCACCAAATACTTCTTGCCATCCACATCATGGAAAACAGATGGATCGAAGCCCGTGCAGCCCACATAGACGGGCTCGCTCCAGGGGCCGCAGATATCCTTGGCGGTGATGATGAAATTGTGCGTATCCTTGAAGCGGTAGCGCGCTGTCTGTACAATGGTGTAGGCAATATAGAACAGGCCGTTGCTCCAAGTCAGGTTCGGCGCCCAGATACAGCAGGAGGGCTCGAGTCCCTCCATGGAAACGAGCGTATCATCCGTCAGGGCGCTGGGCAGCTGCTCCCAGTTTACCAGATCGCGGGAATGGTACAGGTTCACACCGGGCATCCATTCAAAGGTCGAGGTTGCAAGATAATAGTCTTCACCGACGCGCAGAAAACTGGGGTCGGAACACCAGCCATCCATGATGGGATTCTGAGCCATGGTATCTTCCTCCTCCTGATCTGGATATGTATTCGGCAGCCGCGATTATTGTTTGCGGATGCTGCGTACTGCTTCCTCCCAGGCTGCAAGCCGCTCATGCCGCTCATCGCAGCCCATCGAAGCAGTCAGGGTGCGGGCGGGGATGCTGCCAAAGACACGATCGGTATACACACCCAGCGCAAGACCCGCTGCCCAGGCTGCACCGATGCAGCTCAGCTCTTCAGCCTCGGGTACGCGCACTGTGCTGCAGATGAGGTCTGCCTGCAGCTGCATCAGATAGCCATTGCGTGTAGGGCCACCGTCAGCGCGCAGCTCCACCGATGAAATGCCGCTCTCCTTGCGCATCAGGTCGACAATGTCTGTGATTTGGTACGCAATGCAGTCAAGCGCTGCACGGACGATTTCGTTTTTGCCGGTGGTTCGGCTCATACCCAAGATCGCAGCACGGGCACTGCTGTCCCAATAAGGTGCACCAAGCCCCGAAAATGCCGGAACCAGGATCGTGCGATCTGCGGGATTCGCAGCACGTGCCAGCGCTTCTGTCTCTCCTGCTCCTTCAATGAGGTGCAGGTCGTCCTTCAGCCAAGTGATGACCGCACCGGTGTAGTTGATGTTGCCCTCAAGCACGTACTGCACCTGACCGCCGATCTTCCACGCCAGCGAGGTGACCAGGCCGTTTTCGGACAGAATGGGCTCCGTGCCGATATTCATCATGATGCTGCTGCCGGTGCCGTAGGTCGCCTTGACCATGCCGCGTTCCAGGCATCCTTGACCAAACAGCGCCGCGTGGGAGTCGCCCATTACGCCATGGATCGGGATTCTCTTGGGCAGGATGCCGCCGAAGTCTGTCTCGCCATAACAACCATCCGAATCCATCAGACCTGGCAGGCATGCCATTGGTACGCCGAAATACTCACACAGCTGTGCATCCCAGGCCAGCTGACGAATGTCAAACAGCTGTGTGCGGGAAGCGTTGGAATAGTCGGTGAGGAAGGACGCACCATCCGTCAGACGATAGACCAGATAGCTGTCCATCGTGCCGAAGCAGAGCTCGCATGCCTGCGCCTGAGCACGCAGTTCGGGGACGTTTTCCATCAGCCAGCCCCATTTGGCGGCAGAAAAGTAGGGGGACAGCCGCAAACCGGTTTTTTTGCGTACGGTCTCTGCGGCTTCCGGATGCGTCTCTGACAAGCGGCTGCACAGTCCCTCGCCTCGGGCACACTGCCATACGATGGCGTTGTAGGCAGGCTTGCCGTTGGCGCGGTACCATGCGGCAGCCGTCTCGCGCTGGTTGGTGATGCCAACGCCCACGACCTGTGCAGGATCAATGGTGCTCTTGCTTAGCAGCTCCCGCACGAGGCCCAACAGGTTTTGCCAGATCTCCTCCGGGTCGTGCTCCACCCAGCCCTGTTCGTTCACGATCTGACGGTGGTTCCGGTTCACACGCAGCACAATCCTGCCGCTTTCGTCGAATAGGATGACCTTGGTGCCCTGCGTGCTCTGGTCGATCCCGATGATGTACTTGCCCATGCTTACAGCCCCTTCATGACGGTATTCACGATGCCCTCAGCGTTCAGACCGTAGTAGTCGAACACCTCCTGCGAGGTGCCGGTGATGACCGGTGCGTCCGGCAGCGCCAGATTGATCACACGGGTGGGACATTCTGCGCCTACCACCTGCGCCACCATAGAACCGAGACCGCCGAAGGGGCTGTGCTCCTCGATTGTCACCACGAGCTTCGCCCCCTGAGCATACTTCACAATGGACGCCTTGTCCAGCGGCTTCACGCAGTACATGTCCAGCACTGTGGTCGGATGCCCCAGCTGCGCCAGCTTCTCACCGGCGGCCTTTGCCGGGCGAACCATCTCGCCGCAGGCGACAAGCAGCACCTCGGAGCCTTCCTGCAAAACAGTCGCCTGATCCATCACAAAGGGCACGCTGTCCTCCGAATATATATCCTCCACAGGGTTGCGCCCCACGCGGATATATGCCGGCTTCTCGTCCTGAAGCAGTGCCTTGACCAGCTCGCGGGTTTGATGGCGGTCACTGGGCAGGTACACACGCATGTTGGGGATGGCGCTCATGGCGGCAATGTCCTGGGCAGAGTGGTGGCTCATGCCCAACGCACCATAGCTGATGCCGCCGCTGATGCCAATCAGCTTCACATTCGTATTGGAATACGCCACATCCACCTTGCACTGCTCATAGCTGCGGGTAGACAGGAAGCAGGCGGGGCTGGCGGCATAGGCTTTCTTGCCGCACTTGGCCAAGCCTGCGGAGATGCTTACCAGGTTCTGCTCAGCAATGCCCACCTCCACAAACTGCTCCGGGTAGGTGCTGGCAAAAGCGGTCATGGAGGCGCTGCCGCGGCTGTCGCTGCATAGCACCACCACATTCCTGTCGTTCGCGGCCTGCTCCATCAGCACGTCGCAAATGGCCTGCCGGTTCGGGATCTTATTCATGCAGTGCAACCTCCTCTCTGGCCTTCAGGTCAGCCATGATCTGGGCGTATTCCTCCGCCGTGGGCACCTTGTGGTGCCAGGCCGCCTTATTCTCCATCACAGGAGAGCCACAGCCCTTGGTGGTGTTGGCGATGATGAGCGTGGGGCAGCCCTTGGTCTGCTTGGCCTCCTCAAAGGCTCCATGCAGCGCGGGAATGCTGTTGCCGTCCACGGAGATCACATGCCAGCCGAACGCTGCCCAGCGGTCTGCCAGGTTGTCGTGATGCATCACGTCCTCGGTGCTTCCGGATATCTGCAGGCGGTTACGGTCGACGACGGCGCAAAGGTTGTCCAGTCTGTAGTGACCCGCTGCCATGGCGCCCTCCCACACCGAGCCTTCGGCCAGTTCGCCGTCGCCCATCACCGTGTAGACGCGGGTGGGACGATTGTCCATGCGCGCCGCCAGCGCCATGCCGATGCACACCGGCAGGCCATGGCCCAGGGAACCGCTGTTCATCTCGATGCCGGGCAGTTTGTTGTTGGGATGGCCGATAAACTTGCTGCCGAACTTGGAGAAATTCTCCAGCACCTCCTCATAGGTGAAGAACCCCTTCTCGGCCAATACGGCATAGTAGGCCTCCACGCTGTGTCCCTTGGAGAGCACGAACAGGTCGCGGTCAGGGTCGTTCACATTCTCCGGGCTGATATTCATTTGGTCAAAATACAGGGTGACGAGGGCATCGATGACGCTCATGTCGCCGCCGATGTGTCCGCCCTTGCCGGCCATGATGATATCCACCACATGCTGGCGCAGGCGATAGGAGAGGGCTGTCAGATTCTGTTCCATGCAATCCATCCTTTACATCTGCATCTGTTCAAATACAGCACCGGGACGCATGCTGCTTTCATCGTCCCGGTGCTTTTCATCATGGCCTGATTAAACCTCGTCGAACACGACGTTCTCGCCATGCAGATATGCCTGAACCTTTTCCTCGATGGGGTCATAGAGATCGGGGGTGATACCCAGATACTTGCAGGCTTCGTAGATTACCGGCACCACATCGCCGTGCACGGCAGCCACATGGTGGATATAGGGGCCTTCGACCACTTTGGCCTCCAGGCGCTTGAGATTGGCAACCTTCACCCATACATAGGTGCCGCGGGTCCAAGGACCGTCGATACCGCGGGCATGTCCCAGCAGAACGGAATATTTGCCGTCGTCGCCGTCAAAGCGCACCAGGCTCATGGGGCCGTGCTTGGCCTCGGCGGACACAGCGCCGTTTTGCGGGAAGGCCACGGGCACGCAGATGGTGGGCTTTTCGCGAGCCACAGAGATGGGCCAGGGACCGCAATGCTGCAGCAGCTCGCCGTTGTCGTCATCGGGATGGCGCACGGTCCAGTCGCTGAACATCACGCGGCGCTCGTTCATCGTGGCGGCCTCCGCCATCAGCTGGGAAATGGCGCCATGGATATCCGTTTCGCATACCACCGGGATGCCTTCCTCGTTCAACAGGGCATTGGCGGCGCAGGGCATGATGCCGATCTCATCCTGCAGTGCGTTCCAACACTGGATAGCGATGGCATTGCAGCCGTATTGATCTGCCAGAGCCTTCATGGATACCTTGAGTGCGGCCACGGAGGTCAGGTACTCGTCCTCAATCCTGCAGATCATGTTTTCGCGGCAGTAGGAGACAACTTTCTCAATTTCGGTCTTTTCCGCACGCCACTTGCGCATCTCGGCATAGAGTTCGGGCAGCGGGATGGGGCTGAGCTGGATGTTGAACTTTTCCAATAGCTCGCCCTCATTGCACATGGTGGACCAGAAGTCGAAGGGACGCGGGCCGATCTGCAGAATGCGGGTGTGGCGGAACGTGCGCACCACATTGCACACGGCCAGGAAATCCTTGATGCCGCGCTCGAATTCTGGGTCTCCCAGGTTGCAGTTGTTCATATAGGTAAAGGGAACCTTGAAACGGCGCAGCACCTTGCCGGTAGCGAACAGGCCGCACTGGCTGTCGCGCAGGCGCATGCCGTTCTCATCGGGGCGCTCATCGCGCGGCCCCCACAGCAGCACTGGCACGCCCAGCGCCCTGGCCAGACGGCCGCACTCATATTCGGTTCCAAAATTGGCGTGGGGCAGGAACAGACCATCCACGTTCTCTGCTCGAAACTTGGCAATGATCTTTTCCAGACCGGCATCATCGTAGAGCAGGCCCTCTTCGTTCACATCGTCGATATCTACAAAGTGCACGCCCAGCTCGTTCAGACGGTTGGCAATCAGGCCGCGATATTCAATCGCGGCAGGCGCACTGAAGATGGCGCGGCGGGTCGGGGCATAACCCAGCTTGATCGTTGCAGCCATATCATTCATCCTCCGTAGTTTGGTTTATTCGGGGTGACGCTGATGGAACAGCGCCAGCTTGCAAAACAGGTCTTCCAGAATGAGACGGCTGTCCACACGCTTATAAACGCGAATAGGCCGGTTGCGGATATCCTCGGAGTAGCAGCCATCCACGGTCACATAGGGTGCCTGACGCCACTCGAATTCAAAGCGGTGCTCATAGAGCAGCAGGCCGATGGCCGGATTGTCGCCCAGCACCCAGGTCTCGCCTGTGCGGAAGGGACTCAGGCGAGGTGCGTCCTCGTAGCTGTGGGCCTCCATCTGGCTGCATAGATATTCGCCGATGGCGCCGCAGGGGCCGACCTTCCATTCAAGCTCCGCCTTGGACACCGCCATCATCTCATACACATTCTTGGGAACCTGCCACACTTGCACCTTCGAGCCGAACACCACGTTGACGGCGTTGATATCGTTGCCCAAGTTGAACTCGACACCGCCCGCCGGATAAGGTGCGCCGCCGATCCAGATGACCGTCACATTGCGTTCGGCAATGCGCGGCTCCAGCAGCAGTGCGGAGGCCATATCGGTCAGCGGGCCCAGAAAGGTGATGTACAGCGGCCGCGAATCTTCTCTCATGGCTTCGCGGATGATGAGACGAGCGCCCTCGGAGTCAACGGGTGTGTGCGTGTCCTTCAGCGCGTGAGGCGCGCCATGGTACAGCATGCCCGCCGTTGGGAAGCGCATCTTGTCAAAGATAGTAGTCAGTTCCTGATAGCTGCGGTCCATTTCATCAGGCGCGTGCCCGCCGAAGTGTGCAGCGATGAATCCCACATTGTCAAAGCGGGGACTGAGAAGTGCCTGAACAACTGCAAACTGATCATCGGCTTCGTTTTTGGCGTCAGTGTCGGTGATGACACGGATCATCTTTTCCTGCGGCACGGTAAATGTGTAGTCACGGTATATCATCGTTACACCTCTCTGGCAGGGATGGTCATTAACCCTTCACACCACCCGCGGTAATGCCCTCCACGAAGTACTTCTGCGCGGAGAAGAACAGAATGACCAGCGGCAGCACAACGACGCACGCCATGGCCATGACCTTGCCCCACTCAACGACAGATTCAGCATCCAGGGTCATGCGCATGGCCAACGATACGGGATATTTGCTGGCAGAATTGATGTAGATCAGGGTGTCAAAGTAATTGTTGTATGTCCAGGTGAACTGAAGCAGGCCAGCAGAGAACATGGCAGGCTTCAAAAGCGGCATCAGAATGGTGATGAGAGTCCTGAAGGTGCCGCAGCCGTCGATGTAAGCTGCTTCATCCAGATCCATGGGGATCGAACGCATGAACTGAACCATCTGATAGATGAAGAAGGGATAGCAGCCCAACAGTGCTGGCACATAGAAGGGCAGATAGGTGTCGATCCAGCCGAATTTGTTAAACAGCATGTAGCGCGGGATAATGATGACTGTGTTGGGCAGCATCAGGGTCGCCAGCAGGATGGTGAAAAGCACGTTCTTTGACTTGAAGTTGAATCTGGCAAAACCGTAGGCCACAATGGTGCAGGATACAACTGTCAGCAGCACCACCGGGATTACCAGGGTGAAGGTATTCGCAAAGAATGTCCAGTAGGTGAATTGACCGTTTCCGGCCCATCCCTTCACATAGTACTCAAAGGTGAAGCGTTCCGGCAAGATGGCTGTGCTGCCGAAAATCTCATTGTTTGTCTTGAACGATGCCATGACCATGTACAGGATCGGGAATAGAAGTGCAATGCCGAGCAGGACGATAAAGAGGTAAGTCAGGCCTTTGGAAATCGTCTTTCTTTTCATCTTAGCTTCCTCCTTAATTGCCGCCGTTGTCGTCGTAGTGAACCCAAGCAGAGGACGAACGCATCAGCAGCAGCGTGGCAAAGAGAATCACGGTGAAGATGATCCAGGAGGTAGCGCTGGCGTAACCCATCTTGTAGTTGCTGAAACCGTCCATATATAGCTTCAAACCAAGCACGTAGGTGGATTTCACAGGGCCCCCGCGGGTAATGACCATGGCGGAGGTGAAATTCTGCAGTGCCTGAATCAATTGCATGAGTAGGTTGAACAGGATAATTGGAGAAATCTGGGGAATGGTGATATGGAAGAAGGTGCGGATCTTGCCGGCACCGTCGATCTCAGCAGCCTCATAGAGG
Organism: uncultured Clostridia bacterium; assembly: GCA_945877525.1. GTDB lineage: Bacteria > Bacillota > Clostridia > Christensenellales > Aristaeellaceae > UBA11524. The sequence goes on from CAMDVP010000015.1 coordinate 16,487, forward strand.
TGTTGAGGAACGTTTTTCAGAGCGGCCAGGAACAGGATCATGGAGGAACCGAACTGCCAGATCTCCATCAGACAGATGGTGGTCATGGCAATGTCAGGGCTGCCCAGCCAAGAAAGGGTCGGGATGCCCAAACTCTGCAGGAAGGCATTGATGACACCCTTGTCGTTGAACATCAGCTTCCAAAGAGCGCAGACGGCCACACTGCCGCCGAACAGCGAAGGAATATAGTATATCGTGCGGATCAGATTGATGCCGCGGATTTTCTGATTCATCAGCAGCGCGACGATCAGTGCAAGGATCAGCTTTCCGGGCACAGTCATCGCGGTGAAGCGAAGCGTTGCGAACATGGCGGGCCAGAATTCACGGTCGCGGGTGAACAGCTTCACATAGTTGTCAAAGCCGATAAACCTGGCCTCGGACAGGATGGAATAATCACAGAAAGAGTAGTAAAGCGAGGTGATGAACGGGTAGAGCTGAAGGATCAGAAAGCCGATCAGCCACGGCAGTACATAAAGGAAGCCCTGCTTATCACGCGGGATCGAAAGGCGCTTTCCTGTTCTCTCTTTTGTCGTCTGCATAATGATACCTCCGTTTTGCTTGCAGTCTTCCTTATGTAAGCAAAGGGGGAGGAAACCGGGAGCCGGCTTCCTCCCCTTTTTGTTCAGGGATGATTACTGGGCCATTTCCTGGTACTCAGCGATGACGATTGCAGCGGCATCAGCAGGAGACACCAGACCATAGGCCAGCTCCTCGATTTCATTTTCGATAATGGTCTTTGCGCGAGGAGTGGATCCGATGGGATCATTGGCCAGACCGTTGTAGGGATTCAGGATATCGACGGCAGCAGCCAGGATGGGGTCCATCTTGCCGTCAGCAGAAACGATCTCGCGAGCGAAGGCGGTCGGGGGCACGGAACGCTGGGTGTTCAGAGTGGATACAGCCTTCTCGTTGTTATAGAAGTAGTTCAGGAACATGATGGCGGCGTCCACATTCTTGCTGTTCTTGGACACAGCCAGGATCTGGGGGCAGCCGACGATCCAGCCATTGTTCAGGGCGCCTTCAGCCACGGGCAGTTCACCCACGATGTAGTTGGCATCAGGGTTGGCAGCGATCATAACGCTGGCAGTGGAGATGTAGGTCAGGGTGCAGACATACTTGCCGGCAATCCAGTCGGGATCAGACTGGATGCTGTCGCCTGCATACTGAACCATGGTGGCGATGGGAGCGATGGTCTCGTTGTCGAAGAAGTCCTTGATCAGGGAGTAGGTCTTGGTCAGGTTCTCCTCGGTGGCCAGCAGCTCGCCAGTGGCGGGGTCAAACAGGGTGGTGCCGGAAATCTGCTTGGTGTAGTTGTTCACCAGCATGTTGTCCAGGTAGGAAACGTTGGCATGAAGCAGATAGTAGCCCTTTTCACGAGCAGCCTTGCCCCAGGTGATCATGTCTTCCCAGGTGTAGGGCTTGGTGAAGTCGGCGCCGATCTCGGCGGCCAGGTCGGCATTCACCAGCATGCAGGCGCCGGCGATACCGGTGGGCACGCCCAGCTGTACGCCGTCATAGCAGCCGGTGATGGTAGAGGCGCTGATGGCAGCCATGTCGAAGTTGGAGAAGTCGAAGCCAGCAGCAGCCAGATCCACGAAGGAATCGCCGGACTTGACGAACTGGGGCATGGTTTCGGGGTCGACCTGCATGATGTCGGGCTCGGTCTTGGAGGTCAGCTGGGTGGCCAGTTTGTCATGGTAGCCATCGCTGCTGCCGTACTCGCCCTGCACAGTGATCCAGGGATACAGTTCCTGGAACTGCTCAATGACCTCCAGCGTGGCGGCATGACGGCCGTCGCCGCCCCACCAGCTGAAGCGGATGGTCACGGGCTCATGCTCCTCGGCCATGGAAACGGGCATCATGGCGATGCACATGATGGCAGCCAGGAGAAGGGCAATGATTCGGGTCTTGGTCATTTTGATTTCCTCCTCGTCAGATGATTGCTGAATTCTCCAGTCGTGCTAAACGCAAAACCTGAACAATTCAGTTGGATGACTGAATATTAACATACACAAAACGTTTTGTCAATAGATCAAACAAAAGAAATGTCGAGATTTTTATCAAAAAGTGCCGTATTAAACATTGATGTCAATCGAGTCCTTCCGGCCCAATGCTATTTCGAACTTAATATTTACTAAATTCCTCGATTGAAGTATTGACTATTTTGCAGGTTTCGCATATACTAAAACAGGGTTGTACAATGCATGATAGTGAATTGGATGGAGGTGATCCCGTTGGCCGTTTCAGCAAAGGATATCGCTGCCTTGATACATGTATCACCTGCCACGGTTTCCATGGTGCTGAATCATAAGCCGGGAATTGGTGAGGCAACAAGAAAAAAAGTCCTTGATGCTGCACAAACGCTGGGTTATGACCTGGGCAAGCATTCCATTCAGCAACATACTGCCAACCAGGATAATTATTCGATTCACTTTATCTTCTTTAAAAGAAGCGGCATTGTGGTTGCAGATACGCCCTTCTTTAGTGAATTAATGGAGGGTATTGCTCAGGCTTGCAATCATATCAAATGCCCTTTTAGGGTATCCTATCATTATTATGATGACGATTTTCAGCAGCAGGTAAAAAACAACGGGTATCTTGAGTCTTCAGGACTCATCCTGCTCGGCACAGAAATGGAAGCGTCTGATATTGAACAGTTCCAGACGTTGGGCGTGCCGTTTGTGGTTCTGGATTGCTATTATGATGAGATCCAGGCGGATTTTGTGCTCATCAACAATGTTCAGGGTGCTTTCCTGGCCACCAAGCATCTGATTAATTTCGGTCACAAAAAGATTGGTTACCTGAAATCCTCGATCCGCATTGCGAACTTTGAAGAACGCGCCAATGGTTATTATATCGCCCTGCAGAAAAATGGCATTGAGATGTTCCATCCCTATGTGGTCGAACTGTCGCCTACGGCAAATCAGGGCTATGAAGATATGCTTCGCTATCTTGAGCGGGATCCGGAACTCGCCACTGCCTATTTTGCTGACAACGACATCATTGCCGCCGCAGCCAGCCGTGCTTTTGCTGAAAAAGGCTTGCTTATGTCAAAGCCGATTTCGATCATCGGTTTTGATGACATGCCTTTCTGTCACCTGATGACGCCGGCCCTCAGCACGATGGAGGTGGCTAAGCGCTCCCTCGCGACCATCGCGGTCAATCGTCTGATTGAAAAACTCCAATTCCCTTCATCGAATTTCAGAAAGATTTCCATTGCAACTGCGCTGATCTCCCGCGACAGTGTTCACAGATGCTGCAGTACCTGATCTCCATGCTGTATGATCACTGACAGGTTATCAGAACCAATATCACAATTACTGGAGGTTTTCATGATTCGCTTTGGCATTCCTCAGGAGAAAAAAGCCAGGCTTCTTCTGAACACAGACGCTAAGAATGAAGTGGATGACCAGTTTGCAATTGTTCACGCCATACTGTCCGAGGCAATCGAGCTGGATGGTATTATTGCTGCACACTTTGGCCAGGAACGCTCCCAGCACAGCGAAGAAGACAGCTATGCTGAGATTATGCACCTGGTTGACCTGATGCACATCCAGCCAGGGTTTCCGATTATGCACGGCGGTCAGCATGCCATCCCGGACGATCATACGCCCGTTATGTCCGAGGGTGTACAATTGATCATCAATGAAGCGATGAAAGATGATCCTCGTCCTCTCCATATCGCTTTTCTTGGGCCTTTGACTGATATGGCTTCGGCGTTGATGCTGGCACCGGAAATCCGGCAGCGAAATATCAAGGTGATTTGGATTGGAGGCCGCAACTGGCCCTGCGGCGGCTGGGAATACAATCTGCAAAACGACATCGCTGCAGCGAACTATGTTTTCCAATCCGATGTTGAGCTGTGGCAGATCCCCAGAGACGTCTATCGGATGATGCCTGTGGGTTTCCCTGAACTGTACACCAAGGTTCATCCCTGTGGCGAGATCGGTGAATACCTCTGCGATAATGTGATCCGTTTCAATAACGCGGAAACGGGGCGTCCGGTGGGATTCCGTGATCTGGGCGATTCGCCGGCAGTCGGCGTCGTGCTGTATGAGGATTGCGGTGAGTCAGATTGGCGTCCTGCACCGTCGATCGATGCGCAGATGCATTATGTTCACACCGGCAGGAATCGACCGATCAAGGTTTATAAGAACATCAATTCACGCTTTATTCTGGAAGACTTTTTTGCTCTGCTTCAGCTCTTCCAGCAGGGCTGAAAAGATAGATGAAGATGTCGCGTATTATTTGTATACTGTGATAACAAAAAGGAAATCCATGTGAAATGGTGGCTGTTCAATCAATATTTGACTCCAACAAAATCGGAATTATTGCCTTCTTTGGCATCCTTCCACTTTCACTTTTCAACACAGTATCAATCGCATAATCTGTGACCTCCCATGTATCGCACAGATCGTTTTCGGCAAATGTCTCCACCCAAGCAGTCTTCCCTAACAGATCAAACTGAATTTCGCCCCATGCACCGTCGTTGTCTACCCGATACTCATAGACAGCGGCGGTTATTATTTTGCCTTCACGATGTACGGATTTTTGCCGGATCTCCACGCAATGCAGCTGCCCAGCCTTAACCAGTTCAAATAAGAGATGCTCAACAGCGCGGTTGTAAGCACGCTCAGCGCCAGAGGCGGTGCTGCCTTCAAACATGGCTGCCAAATCTTCAAATGACGCACGAGTGTTCAGCAGACTGACACGACCGCAGTTCATGCAGACAGCATTGCGTTCCTCCAACATGGTTTGTTCTCTGTAAGTCAACTTCCGGAATGCCTGATCGAACTTGGCTGCTTCCATGCCGCTGTACAGAATACTGGCATAATCCCAGTGATCAGCAATCAGTTCATCGTCCTGCTCCCATTCGTCACCATCGTCATCAAAAGCAATCGGAAGTCGCCGGTGCCGCATTTGTCTGGCTGCATCCAGCAGCTTTCTGGCATTTTGAATACTGCAGTTATATCGATGACAATAAATACGCAGTGCTGCCGGTTCGTTCCCTTTGCATTTATCGTAGATCGCCATGATCAGCCTGGCACGCTTGTACTCCGTCAAGGATGATATCGTCCAGTTTTCTTCTGACATACGGTATTTCAGCAATGTGTCATGGATGACCCGGCGAAGATAGGTCAGGAAGGTTGCTCCCTGTGCAGCGGAATATTCTGTGAAACAGTTCAGTACAGCTTCGCGGCAGGCCATCTTCATGTCCATATATCGTTCAGGAGTCAGACTATCTCCGTTGCTGCTGGTGAATTGCTCAATGGCATTATTGAAATAGGCTTCGTTTTCACTCATGAAGAAGAACACATGCTTGATCGCATGATACTTCTGCGCTCGGAGGATATATGTGATCTGGTCCTTCAAGCGCCGCTTGGGGCTATAACGAGGGACCAGCTGATACGCCTGTTCGGCATCCTTCAACGTCAGCTTGCCATGCTCGGATTGCGGGGTATGAAGCACGTATCCCCCCATATCCCACGAATAACCTTTCAGTTTATCTGTCACTTCTGCCTCCGTGGATCACAACTGTCCCAGCGCCTCGTTTTTCAGGGCTTCCTGCGTCATTTCATCCCTGTATGAGCCATTTGCATACATGGAATTGGATAATGCCCGCTCCAGCTTGCTCTTCGCAAGGCGCTTCATTTCTGCGCCTAATGCAGCATCCAGCGTTCCGCGTCGGAGACTGTGGTCGATTGAATTCATGCGCGTATCATAGACAGCCTTCAGCGGATGATCATCTGCCAACTCACGGTATTCCCGGCCTTTCAGGGCTGCAATCTGGCGGCATGTGCGGTGCTTCGGATCATCAGGGCACACATTGCCGCAGTATTTTGTGTGGCGTGCATCGGTCGTCAGAAACCACTGCCCGCAGTTTCCGCAGCGCTTTGGAGCATGGCCGACGGCTAATCCTTCAAAAAAGTCTGCACGTAGCATACCGCCGAAGCTGACAAAGTGCATATGCTTCAGCATCTGCATTTTGTCCCCGCCAGACACCTTCCCGGCAACATACTGTACTGTGACATTGTTCATGGAGAGCCATGTATCCGTTCCGTCCCCCATGCGAAAATCCGCAGGAAAGCGCTCGTTAAACGTGGTCAGATAGGCAGCCTGAGTACGGTCAGCATCAGCTGCGTCCAACTCAGCTGCGAATGCCCCCAGCTTCTGCTGGAGGGTGGTCAAAGCATCATATAGGTTGGCGATAGCAGGGGTAAGCAGAATCAGATCAGCTGTGGCGCTGTATCGTTCATACGCGGCATCATCGATCTGCTGTGCGCTGAATTTCCGGTAATATGGAACGATCTTTTTGCAGGCATCAACAGCGAATACCTGATCAAGTCGGTCCTGTATCTCCGGTTGCGCCATAAACGTGAAAGGCTCATATTGGCCCATCAGCTGAAAGAGACTGTGTGCTGCTTTCCCGGCGGCAAGCAGAACCCCTTTATCGGTAGCCTGTGTCTTGATCAGTGTATTCACCAGCGCAATCTTGCAGCATAACGGCAGAAGTGCCGTCAGCACCTCGTCCGGGATAGCCAGGGCTTGACAGGCAATAGAGCCAGTAGGATAGGTCTTCCCGACATAAGTGACGGTCTTATCACCGAATATCAGGGTCTGAATTTGCTGTGTCTGCGTTTGCTGCATCTGTATCACCTCAATCCATATAGAGAACTGATGTTCTCTATATGGATTATAGTACATTTTTCGGATGCTGGAAAGCGAACAAATGATTACATTTTTGAGCTGTCCTGTTTTTTGTTTTTGCCTTGTCCTGCTATTAGCCTGTTTTTCAGAGATTTGGACATATTGTAGGTGAGCGGACGATGAAGGGTCCGACACAAGCGACACGAAAGAAGCTGATGCCTATGATTGTCTGAGATCCCGTTTCCCTTTATCCATGCAGACTGCAACGCAGCCTGTTATTTTTTATGCCCGCGATAACCGCGGAGAAAGAGGCACATATGAAAGAACTCAATTACACTCCTGTCCTGATCGCTATCGACCATGGGTATGGTCAGATCAAGACGCCCAATTTTGTTTTTCCCACCGGCGTGCAGCCCTGCTTTGGTACCCCTGCCTTTGCTGCAGACATCCTGGAATGGGCAGGCCGCAAGTACATCATCGGTATCGGCCACAAGGAAGTTCGTGTGGACAAGACTGCCGATGAAGATTTTCGTCTCTTGACGATGGCGGCGGTAGCCAAGGAGCTGGAACGCATGAGTCTGCGCGAGGCTGCCGTCTATCTGGCGCTTGGGCTGCCGCTGGACTGGGCAGCAGACCAGAAGGAAACCTTCCGCAGCTACATGCGGACGCCCTATGAGCAGAGCTTCACCTATAACGGCGTGACCTATGATATCGAGATCGCTGACGTCCTGATCCATCCGCAGGGCTTTGCCGCTGTGGCCGGTCATTTGGATCAGTTTCGCGGCATGAACATGCTGTGCGATATCGGTCACGGCACGATGAGCCTGATGTTCATTAACTCCGGTAAGCCCGTCCCCGGCAGGATCTACACGGAACTCATGGGTGTTCACCAGTGCGTGATGAGCATGAGGGATGCCGCTATGAAGGAATTCCATGCCCGACTGGAAGATGAACAGATCGAAGATTTCCTGCGCAATGACAATGCAGAGATCCCGGAAAAAGTGAAGCAGATCATGGATGTGACTGCCCGTGAATATGTCAACCGGATCATGGGCAAGCTCGGCGAGCACGGTTTTGATCCGCAGATGATGAAGCTGCACCTGATGGGCGGCGGCATGTGGCTGGTGAAAAAGTTTGGTGACAAGACGGTGCAGGACGCGATACGCAGCGGCAGCATCCTGCTGAACACCGACATCCACGCATCAGCAAGGGGCTACGAAGCTATTGCCCGCGGCACGCTGAAGGGCCGGGGCGTGATTGTTTGATGAAAAAGACAAAAGTGTCCCAAACAAAGGACTACCTGATTCGACTGAATCTCAGTGATCCCGATGACCGCACCGTAGCAGAGATGCTGCAACACCGCCGGGGTATGACGGTGACAAAGTTTTTCGTCAATGCTGTTCTGGCAGATGACCAAAGCGTCTGGCGCGAGGCGGATCGTGACTTTCTCCGTCAGACGCTCCGCGAGGAACTGCATCGGCTGCCGGTGCAGACAATCGCCGCAGCAAAAAATGAAATCCCCGAGGCAGAACCCGCCATCAGCGTAACTACCATGGATGAAGTGCCCGATGAGGCACAGGATTTCATGAAGATGCTCGGTTTCGATTGCGAATTCACCCATTAAGTGGGTAACACGTACTTCGTCCCAAGTTGGGACAAAGCAAACGCAGCATGCGGCGGCATCATCATTTTGGATAACTGGATATCAAATGATACCAGCGTAACCTTAAGCTGATAGCATCCGATATCATCCACAAGACCAAATACGGAGGCTGCCTACAGCATGGCAGTCCCGTATTTGCATGCAGAGTCCAGAGAAAAGGTCTCTGGCTGGGTGCAGGACAGAGTGCCTGCGCAGGGTGCAGGGGCAAGGCCCTTGCTCTGGGTTCAGGGGCGAAGCACCCTGAGTCGGGTGCAGGATGACAGTGCCTGCGCGGTTGCAAGGCAAGACCTTGCCCGGAGTCCAGAGGCGGCGCGCTCTGGCCCAGTGAAGTGTTGAGCATCGACACTTTGT
>CAMDVP010000016.1 GCA_945877525.1 uncultured Clostridia bacterium
CCAGAGGGCGCTGCCCTCTGGACTCCCGCGAAGGGCCTTCGGCCCTCTCGACACCCATTCGGGTAGGTTGGAACAAGTCTTTTCCCTTGCAGGGGTCACGGCGCGCGACGGGCGCGCCGCGACGCGAGGATTGCGGCTTGCCGCTGCGGCGGCGGAGAGGGGGCCGCGTCTGTGGACGCGGGCAGAGGGCTTTGCGATCGTCCTCTGCACTCCTTCGCACCCTACCGGTTGTTATGGATGGAAGCCTGTCACATCAGCCAAATTATCCAGCTCATTCATCCGGAGGGGGCGAAGGTTTCCAAAGGGCGATGTCTCGCCAATGGCGAGTCCGCCGAAGGCGGAAGTCGAAAGCGGAGCGACGATGACCGCAAAGCCCTTTAGTCGCGCCCGCAGGCGCGAAACCCCTGCGCCGCTCCAGCTATTATTCTATAAGGAGGCTGAACCGATTGCTGGAATTCGACAAGAAGTTAAACCTCATCAAGCAGGCCAAGTACAAGTATTCCCTGCAAGACGTGCAGGAACCCAACCTGTACAGGGAAATTTATGATTATGAATCTATCCCGAAGATTGCCTTCAACATGCGCCATGTGCCGGAGGATATGCCCGACGAAATCTGGATCACCGACACTACCTTCCGCGACGGGCAGCAGTCTGTCAGCCCGTTCACGCCGGAACAGATTGTGCATCTGTTCAAGCTGATGAACCGGTTGGGCGGGCCCAAGGGCATCATCCGGCAGAGCGAGTTCTTCCTGTATACCGATCGGGACAAGCGCGCGCTGCGCATGTGCCAGGATTTGGGGTTACAGTTCCCGGAGATTACCACCTGGATTCGCGCCAACGAGAAGGATTTTGAGCTGGTGAAGCAGGCGGGCGTGAAGGAAACCGGCATTCTGGTCAGCTGCTCGGACTACCACATTTTCAACAAGATGCACCTCACCCGCCGCCAGGCCCTGGACAAATATCTGGGTATTGTCAAAGAAGCGCTGAACCAGGGCATTACCCCACGATGCCACTTCGAGGACATCACCCGGGCGGACTTCTATGGCTTTGTGGTACCCTTTGCGGAGGAGCTGATGGAGCTGAGCCGTGAAAGCGGCCTGCCTATCAAAATTCGTGCCTGCGACACCATGGGCTTCGGCGTAACCTACTACGGCGCGGCCCTGCCCCGCAGCGTACCGGGAATCATCTACGGTCTGCGGCATTATGCCGAGGTGCCCTCCGCTCAGCTGGAATGGCACGGGCACAACGACTTCTACAAGGTGGTCAGCAACGCCGGGGCGGCGTGGATGTACGGCTGCGCCAGCGTAAACTGCTCGCTGCTGGGCATTGGCGAACGCACAGGCAACTGCCCCCTGGAGGCCATGGCCATTGAGTATCAGGCCCTGCGCGGCACGGACGACGGCATGGATCTGAGCGCCATCACGGAGATTGCCGACTACATGGAGCGGGAAATCGGCATTGAGATCAGCCCTCGCCAGCCCTTTGTGGGCCGCCACTTCAACGTGACCCGCGCAGGCATCCACGCTGACGGCATGCTCAAGGATGAGGAAATCTACAATATATTCGATACAGCGAAGCTGCTCAGCCGCCCCGCTGCCGTGGCGGTGGACAGCCACAGCGGTGCGGCGGGCGTGGCCCACTGGATCAACGGCTATTTCCGCCTCACAGGCGATAACACCATCGGCAAAACCGATCCGCTGGTGGTGGCGGTCAAGGATCAGGTGGACGCGCTGTATGCCGCCGGGCGGAACACTGTCATGGGCGACGAGGAGCTGGAGATCATGGTGCGCAACAGCGACGTAAACCGCTACGAACGTCTGCTGTTCCACAAGAGCCACTGAGAAAAGGCAAACGAGCCGGGGCAATGATACTGCCCCGGCTCGTTTTGCTATATATCGTTATGCCGCAGCGGCCTCCATGCGTTTCAGCCGCTTTCTGCCCCAGATCATGTAGCATGCAAAATGCGTGGCGAAGGTGATAAACCACGATATCGGATAGGAAATATACAGCACCTCCAGGGTGGGGTTGGCGGCAAACACCGTGTAAATCCACACCACTCGCAAAAGGCAGGCTCCCGTCAGGCTGACGATCATGGGCATGATGGAATAACCCACGCCCCGCAGCTGGCCCACCATCACATCCATCAGACCGCAAAGGAAATAGGTCGGCAGGATGATTTCCAGTCGCACCATGCCGTAGCGGATCACCCCGGGGTCGCTGTTATAGATGCTCACCAGCTGATTGCCAAAGAGCAGGAACACCAGCCCCATGCTCAATCCGATGGCTGTCACCGTACCCAGGCACACCCACATCACCCGTCGCACCCGCTTGAACTGACCCGCCCCCAGGTTCTGACTGGCGAAGGTCAGGTCAGCCTGATGAATGGCGTTCATGGAGGTATACACAAAGCCCTCCAGATTGCTGCCGGCCGAGTTGCCCGCCATGACCAGGGAGCCGAAGGAGTTGACGGAGGACTGAATCAGCACGTTGGAAATAGAGAACAGGCTGCCCTGCAATCCCGCAGGCAGACCCACCCGGACAATTTCCCCCAGCTGGCTCAGGTGGATGCGCAGCTTGCGGAGGTTCAGGTGAATGGGGCCATCCGAGCGGATGAGGCAGATCATCACCAGCGTCATGCTCATCACCTGGCTGGCCACCGTGGCAATGGCCACGCCCGCCACGCCCAGGTGAAAGCCAATGACCAGCACAAGGTTCAGCAGCACGTTGAGAATGCCGGACACCGTCAGGTAATACAGGGGGCGGCGGGTATCGCCCACCGCACGGAGAATGGCCGCGCCGAAGTTATACAGCATGTTGGCCGGCATGCCGACGAAGAAGATTTTCATATACAGGGTGGCCATATCCAGCACATCGTCCGGGCTGCCCATCCACTTCAGCAGGGGATGGCTGGCCACAAAGCCCAGCACACCCACCAGCACCCCCGCCACGCCCGCCACGGTGATGGCGGTATGCACCCCGGTGGACACCGAGCGGTTGTCCCCAGCGCCATAGGCCCGGGCCACAACCACACTGGCGCCCACGCTCAGGCCCATGAAAACATTCACCAGCAGGTTGATCAGCGCGCCGGTGGAGCCCACCGCAGCCAGGGCCTGGGGACCCGCAAAGCGCCCCACCACCACGATGTCGGCGGCATTATAGAGCAGCTGCAGGATACCCGTGAGGATCAACGGCCCTGAAAAGGCCAGCACCTTGGGCAGCAGAGGCCCGGTAGTCATATCCATTTCATATCGGGCGGAACGACGGTGAATGCGCGTAAACATAATGCTCTCCTGTGATTTTTTTCATTTCCCGGCGTACCCGGGTCAGTTCAGGCTGGCGGTCAGGGTGATATAGGTGATCTCCGGCCCGTTGAACAGGCGGAAGGGCTGCCAGGAATAATAATCGCTGGCTGACAGGCCCGCGCTGATGTACTGCGGAATGCCGGCCAGGTAGTCCAGCCCGCGGATCAGACTTTCCTCCGGAAACCAGCCGTAGGCAGGCACATACAGCGCGCCGCCCCAGGGCATGCGCCACTGCCCACCCGTATAGTGCCCCGCCAGCACAAGGGATACCCGCCGCAGGGAAAACACCTCGCTTCTGTCCGTCCATTGCAGCATGGTGTTCACATATTCGCGGGTCAGGGGCGTGTGAGTCAGGGCCACCTGGATATCCCCCTCCTTCATGGAGGCGATGGCCTCACGGATGCGGGCAATGCGTTCCAGGTGATATTCCGCCGCGCGCTTCTGCGCCGACTGGTCGGGGGTCAGGATGGCGTTTTCCGCAGACAGCTCCTCTGCCTGGCGGCGGTAGGCGCTTTCGGTGCTGTCCAAATCCAGGCTGTACAGGTACTCCGGCACAAACCAGATGGTACTCTTGTTCCTGGTGAAGCTGACGGGCTCGTCCAGCAGAATCACCCCGGCGTCCAGCACCTGCTGGGCCCAGGAGGAATAGACCGACAGGCTGTCATGGGCTGTGGTCTGAATCACAGGCGGATCGCTGTCCCCGGGAATCAGAATTTTCGGCTTGTCCTCCGGCAGGAGAGAGAGCAGCTGCAGGAAGGGCTCCACATTGCCCTTCGCGCCCACCATGTCGCCGGTAAACACCACGCAGGAGTAGTTCAGCGTACCCAATGCCTTCTTGATGGCAGCCTGATCCTCGCCGATTTCCCGGCCGTGCAGATCGCTGATGTGCAGGATCGACCAGTTTTCCAGGTCGCCAGGCAGGTTCTGCACGGTGATGCGCTGGCGTGTCAGCGTCACCTGATGGTTCAGCGTGAAATTGCTGATGACCGTGGCCACCACGGCCAGGCAAAGCGCTACCCCCAGCCATGCAAGCACCTGCCTGCCGCGGCCACGCTCCGGCTCGCTGGCAAAGATATACTGGTTCTTCCGCCGCCTGCGCCGCATCGCATACGCCTCCATTTTGATCTTATCCATTATTATATGCCTGCACGCCCCGGTTTGCAAGGCCATCCAAAAGGAATTTGCATCGCATGCGCCCGCGCCCTGCCGGGTATGCTATGCCCATACGGAATCGGGAGGTGCGCGTATGGCCCATGACACATTCCGGCCCGCTTCGCCCTGGCTGTTGCCCCTTGCCCTGGCAGCGGCCATGACCGCGGCTGGGCGACTTGACCTGCTTGCCGCCTATACCCTTGCGGGAAACCGCTTTCAGGGGGCGCTGCTGGTGATGCTGCCTGTGGGGGCGTTTCTATCTTCCCTGCCGGGGCGGCTACGGCGGCATGGACGTCCCCGCCTTCGCTCCACATGGCAGGGCTGTGCAGTGTGCTTCGCGGGAGGCGTGTTCCTCATGCTGGCGGCAGGACTGGCGGAAATGGGCGACGGCCTGGCGCTGACCGGACTGGCCCAGGGCAATGTGAGCGCATGGGCTTTCGCCGCCATCGTGTGGGCAGCCGCGCTGTGCGCCGCACGTCTGAAGGCGAGGTGGCGCAGGCATGCGTGAGCTTCTTCTGGGCGGGGGTACAGGGCTTGTGCTGGGCATGGCGGTGCAGCGCATGGGACTGACCTGCCGCGAGCGCCTGCGGCAAACCGCCGCGCTGCGGGACAGGCAAACCCTGCGGGTGCTGCTCATGTCTCTTGGCCTTTCCACTTTGCTGGCGTCCCTGCTGATGTGGCTGGCGGTCATCGATGTGGACGAGCTGCAGGTGGTACCTCTTCACAGCGGAACCGTGCTGGGCGGGCTGATCTTCGGCGCAGTCGTCGGCTGGACGGGGCAAACTCCCGGCAGCGCCGCGGCCGGTGTAGGCGGTGACCGGTTTTTTGAGGGGGTCTGCGGGGCGGCGGGATGCCTGGCCGGGGCCGCGCTGCTGCCGGCGGTACAGGGCGTGTTTACGCCCCTCCGAAGTCTGCTGCCCGAAAGCGGGCTGACCTGGTTCCGCGTCACGCTGGACAAACCCTATCTGTTTGCCGGAGGTTTTCTGGGACAGGGTTGCGTGGGGTTTCTGCTGCTGACCCTTTCCCTGTGCATCCGCCGGGAACGCCCCGTGTCCGCCCCCACGGAAAAGCCCGCCCCACCGCCGCCCGTCTCCGATCATCCTGAGGATGTACGGGAAGACACCGTGATCGCAACGCTCCCCGGCGAGGAGCCGGTGGTGGTGGACATGGCGGAGGAACCGGCCGAGTCGGAGAACGACCCCGTCCTCGGGGAATCCTCCGTTGCCGAGCCGGAGAGTACCCCCATCGTTGAAGAGCCCTCCGCCGCAGAACCGGAGCTGCCGTCCGCAGAGAATGCCGGAGAAGCCGAGGAATCCCTGTCCTTCGCAGAAAAAAACGCTCCCCAGGACGAGCCCCCGCAGGCTGCGGAACCATCTGCATCTCTGGAAGATCCTCTCCCGTCTGGGCCGGAAACCCCATCGCCCACTCCCGGTGCCGGGAGCATTCCTCCTCAAAAGAAGCAGCAGTTCAAGCCCTCCGCCAAAAAAGCCTCAGGGAAAAAGAAGAAAGCCAAAAAGGCAGCCTCCCCGTGACATGCGCCACAGGGAGGCTCCGCTTCTTGTAATCTCTTATTTTGCTTCCATTTCCGCTTCCAGACGGTGGATCAGCGCCAGCAGCTCATCCGGCGTGTGTACCGTATAATCCGGCTGCCAGTCCGGCTCCTCCACCGTGTGGAAATACCGGGGCGACCAGTCCAGCCACACCGAGATCAGCCCCTGTCGGTTGGCCCCGGCCACGTCCTTTTTCAGGTTGTTGCCAATCATGACAATGCGCGATTTATCCGCATCGGTCAGGCCCAACTTCTCATAGGCGGTTTCAAACATGACGGCAGCCGGCTTCTGCTGCCCCACCACCTCGGACACCACCCATGCGTCAAAGCAGTCGTCCAGGCCGCTGCGGCGGTACACATTCTGGAAGGATTCCCACTCCCCATCAGCCACCAGGGCGATGGTATAGCCCTCCTCATGCAGCTGACGCAGCGCCCGGTCTGCTCCGGGAATAAAGGATGCCTCCTGAACGATGTGGCGGTCATCGTACACCTGGGTAGCCTCATCAATGATGGTGTCGCCGCTGTCCGTGAAAATGACCAGCTTCTTATTCATACGAAAACCCTTTCAGCTTCAGTTCCTCCGCCCGATGGCAGGCCACATAGTGCCCGGGCTCCATTTCGCGGTAGGCCGGCACCTCCTGGCTGCACCGTTCAGTGCAGTAGCGGCAGCGGGTATGGAAATGGCAGCCGCTGGGGGGATTGGCCGGATTGGGGATTTCTCCTGTGAGGGGGATGCGCTCGTTCTGCACGGTGGGATCCGCCACGGGCACGGCGGAAAGCAGGCTTTCCGTATAGGGGTGCATGGGATGCTCGAACAGATTCTTTGTCGGCGCAAACTCCACCATCTTGCCCAGATACATCACGCCCACCCGGTCAGAAATGTACTCCACCACCGACAGATCATGGCTGATGAACAGATAGGTCAGGCCGAACTCCTTCTGCAGGTCGTGCAAAAGGTTGATGACCTGCGCCTGAATGGACACGTCCAGGGCGGATACAGCCTCGTCGCACACTATAATACGCGGGTTGAGTACCAGCGCCCGGGCAATGCCGATGCGTTGCCGCTGGCCGCCGGAAAAGGCATGGGGGTAGCGCTTGAGATAGGCTGTGTTCAGCCCCACGCGGGCCGCGATATCCATGACCTTGCGCTCCATTTCCGCCTTGGGCATCCTGGGGAAGTTGGCCAGCAGCGGCTCCTTGATAATATCCAGCACCGTCATGCGGGGATCCAGGGAGGAATAGGGATCCTGAAAGATCATCTGGATTTCCTTGCGGTATTTCTTCATGGTTTGTTTATCAATTTTCAGAAAATCGATGATCTCTCCCTCAGAGGTGGTGTACATGACGCTGCCCTCCGACGGCTCGTAGGCCCGGACGATGCAGCGGCCCAGGGTGGTCTTGCCACAGCCGGACTCACCCACGACGCCGATGGTTTCCCCCTCATAGACGGGGAAGCTCACATCAGTCACCGCCCGCACACAGATGCCCTTGGAGTTGAAGCGCATGTGGATATTCCGGACGTCCAGAATCTGGTCTCCTTTACTCATTCGCCTTTTCCTCCTTCCCGCCCTTGCCGTAGGGACAGCCCGTGCAGGCAAAGCAGGCGATCTGATGCTCCTGGCCGATATCCACCAGCTGCGGGTCGTATACGTTGCACACGCCGTCGATGCGCCGGCTGCACCGGTCGTAGAAGCCGCAGCCCGCGGGCAGGTTCAGCGCCAGGGGCACGGTGCCCTCACTGGAAAACAGCCGCTCCTGGGCCTTGGTGCCGATTTTGTGCACCGAGCCGATAAGCCCTCTGGTGTAGGGGTGCTGGGGGTTCTTGTAGATTTCCACCGCCGGGGCCGATTCCACAATGCGCCCCAGATACATCACTGCCACCCGGTCGCACATTCTGGCCACCGTGCCCAGGTCGTGGGTGATGAACAGGATGGACATGCCGAAGTCCTTCTGCAAAGACTTCATCAGTTCCAGAATCTGCGCCTGAATGGTCACATCCAGGGCGGTGGTGGGCTCGTCGGCAATCAGCAGGCGAGGGCTGCACACCAGCGCCATGGCAATCAGCGCGCGTTGGAGCATGCCCCCGGAAAACTCATGGGGATACTGGTCGTAGCGCTTCTCGGCGTTGGCAATGCCGACCTTTTTCATCACGTCCAGGGAGATCTCCCTGGCCTTCTTCTTGTCCCTGGTGATGTGGAGCAGCGTTGCCTCGTTAATCTGGTTGCCAATGGTATACATGGGGGAGAAGGCCACCATGGGCTCCTGAAAAATCATGGAAATCTGCTTACCGCGGACGGAGCGGATTTCCTTGCCCCGGGGGTTCAGGGAAAGCAGGTTCACCCGGCCCAGGTTTTCCGCATCGAAGATGATTTCGCCCTCAGCTTTGCACTTCTTGTCGTTAATGCCGAGGATGGCCTTGCTGGTCAGGCTTTTGCCGCAGCCGGACTCGCCCACCAGGCCCAGGGTTTCACCCTTCTTGATGGTCAGGTTCACGCCCCGCACGGCGGTCAGCGTGCCCTCGTCGGTTTTGATATTAACCTTCAGGTCGCGGATTTCAAGGATGGTTTCCTTGCTTGCCGTCTCGTTATTCATCCTGCGCGCTCCTTTCTGTGCTTACTTGTAGGGGTCGGCCGCGTCCCGCAGGCCGTCGCCCAGGAAGTTGAAAGCCAGCACGGTGATGATGACGAAGATCAGCGGGATCATCTTCCACGGACACTGGGCCACGGAAACCAGATCCTCCGTTTCCTTCAGCAGCACGCCCCAGCTGGTGGCGGGGGCCTTCATGCCCAAGCCCAGGTAGCTCATGGAGGTTTCGCCCAGGATGGAACCGGGAATGCCCAGCGTCAGGTCCACAATCAGGTAGCTGAGGAAGCCCGGCACCAGGTGCTTGACGATGATCTTGAAGTCGCTCACGCCCGCGAGCCTTGCCGCCATCACATAGTCCTCCTTGCGCAGGGCGATGAACTTGCCGCGCACCACGCGGGCCAGACCCGTCCAGCCGATGAAGGAAAGAATGATGGTGATGTACAGGTACATGGCCGACACGGAGATTCCCGGCGGAATGGCCGCGGAAAGGGCCATCCACAGCGGAATGCTGGGAATGGCGGAAAGCACCTCGATGATGCGCTGAATCACGTTATCCACCACGCCCCCGAAATAGCCCGAAATGCCGCCCAGCAAAATGCCCAGGAAGAAGCTGATGGCCGCGGACACGAAGGGAATCGTCAACGACACCCGTCCGCCGAACAGAATGCGGGAGAAGATGTCCGCTCCGGTGCTGTCCGCACCGAAGATGTTGATGCGGGCGCTGCGATCCACCTCGCCCTGTTCGTTCACCAGGCCGTAGAGGTGCATGTCGGTGGGAATCAGCCCGAAGAGCTTGTACTCAATGCCCGGAACGAAGAAGCTGATATAGTATTTCTCGCTGGTGTCCTCACTGACAATGACCTTGAAAGTCTTTTTGTCGTTGATCTTCTGCAGCTTGTACACATAGGGACGGCTGAGGTGCCCGTCCTCATCCGTCCAGTAGACCCGGGTGGGGGCGGTGTTCTTGTACAGGGAGGAGAATTCCTCCAGGCCGTAGGGCGCGATGAAATCGGCAAACAACGCGCTGAGGTACAGGATCAGCAGAAGCCCCAGGCTGAAGCGGGCCAGCTTGTGCTTCTTGAGCTTGCGCCACATCAGGGACCACTGGGAGGCCAGATAGTAGGATTCATCCGTAACCGTTTTTTTCTTGAACAGCGCCATCTCATCAGCCCCTTTCTGCAAAGCGGATTCTCGGATCAAGCCAGGCCAGCGCAATGTCGGACAGCAGCGTGCCCACCAGCACCAGCACCGCCTGAATCAGCACGATGGTGCCCGCCAGATACATGTCCTGAGACTTGAGAGCCGTGAGCAGCACCGGGCCCTGGATGGCCAGGTTCATCACGATGGCCGACACCGTGGAGCCGGAGAAGATGGTGCGCAGCGAGCCCGCCATGCCCGACACCACCGGGTTCAGCGCGGCACGCAGGCAGTATTTGTAGGTAATGGTGGCCTCCGAGCAGCCCTTGGCCCGGGCGGTGAGGGTGTACTGCCGGGCCTGCTCGTCCAGCATCTGGGCGCGCACGGTGCGGATAATGCCGCAGGTGCCCGAGGTACCGATGACAATCAGCGGAATCAGGCACCGGCCCAGAAACTCAGGCACATACTCCCACCGCATGCCGTTCTGCAGCATTTCGGTGCTGAACAGGCCCAGGTATACCTCGCCCGTATTCACATACACCACATACATGATGATGATGGCCAGCAGAAAGTTTGGCGTAGCCGTGCCGATAAAGCCGATGAAGGACAGGGCGTAGTCCCCTACGGAATACTGGTGGTTGGCGCAGTAAATGCCAATGGGCAGGGACACGCCGTACTGGAACACCAATATCACAAAGGACACCGCCAGGGTCAGATACAGCCTGTCCATGATGACGCTCCACACCGACCGGCCGTATTCAAAGGAATATCCGAAGTCTCCCCGGGTGACAATGTTCTTCACCCAGTTGAAATATTGCACAAACCAGGGATCATCCAGCCCAAACTGCAGGCGCAGCTGCGCAATGTCCTCCGCGGTAAAGGTTTCCCCCTCCGCCGAAAGGGCCGCCACATAGGAGGTTACATAATCCCCGGGGGGCAGCTGGATGATGAAGAAAATCACCACCGAGATGATAATCAGCGTGGGGATAAACAGGAGCATCCGCTTGCCGATATACTTGAGCATCGTGTATCGCAACCTTTCCATGCCCACATTCAAGAAATGCGAGAGGCCATTCCCTCCACCGGGAAGAAGATGACCTCTCGCACCCTTGTTTCATGCTATGAATCTATGCCATGCGGCACGCGAGGGCTTACTCCTCGATGTACCAGCACTGCACATGGGCAATGCCCATATCGCGGTAGATGTCGGACCACACGCCCTGCTCCAGGAAGTTCTTGATGCGGGCGTTCACCGCATGGTAGGTGGAGGAAGCTTCCACATAGGCCAGCGTCCACATGTTTTCCTCATGCAGCTTCAGCATCTGCAGGGCAATCTCCTCGCGCTTGTCGGGATCGACGGTCACGTCCAGCTCCTTCTTCAGCTCGATCAGCTTCAGCAGGTCGCCGGTAGCGGTGGTTTCGTCCATCGTGCCGTACCACGCCACGTTGGTGGCATAGCCGGGCACCATGGAGTTGGGCTTGAGGACGATGGAGATATCACCGATGCCGGTCACAGGGAACAGCATGGCCTCGATGGCGTTGGCCATCAGGTCGTTGTCGATGTTGCTGCGGTCGGAATCCTTGAAGGTGCACTTGATGCCGGCAGCGCGGAAGTAGGGCTCCAGAATCTTGTAGGTATCGGCAGCGCCGTTGTCGGCCACGGAAACGATGTTCAGCACAAAGTCGGTGCCGTCGGCAAAGTCGTAGAAGCCATCAGTGCCCATCACCAGGCCGGCGGACTCGAACAGCTTCCTGGCCCCGTCCACGTCATACTCGGTCCACTTGGAGGCCCACTCTTCGCTGTAGCCCTGGTTGCCCTTCTGGGGAGCAGCCTGGCCGCCGGAGAGCCAGCCGTCGGAATACAGGCCCGCGAACTCCTCGCGGTCCACGCAGATGGACATGGCGTGACGGAAGTCGATGTTGTTGAACAGGGCGTTGAGGTGCTCGTCGGCCACGTTCAGGTTGAAGTGCAGCTGGGTGCCCACGTCGCCCCAGTCGCCGCCGCTCCACTCATAGATATTGATGGCGGTTTCAGATTCCAGGATGGTGGGGATGCTTTCCATCGCCACGGTCTGGTAATCCACGGTGCCGTCCAGCAGGAGCATCAGCTGCTGATCCACGTTGGACACGGTGGTGTAGATGATCTTGTCGATGTAGGGCAGCTGCTGGCCGGCGGTATCCACCTTCCAGTAATAGGGATTGCGGACAAATTCGTAATACTCGCCCTTGATGCTGTTCTTTCCTTCCTCGGTGGACAGCACATAGGGGTTCAGGGTGGGCACGCCCGGGTAGTTCCAGAAGTGGTAGAGCAGCTCCTTGCCCATCTTGGCCACATCGGAGAACTCGGTGCCGCAGATGGCCTTGCCGGCGGCCAGGGCTTCCTCGTCCTTGCCGTCGATAACAGCCTGCACCATCTCTTCAAAGATGTGCTTGGGGGCAAAGTGCCACTTCAGGTCCACAGTCAGGGCCTCAATGAAGTCGTACTTGGGGGTGCCGAAGGTCACGGTGAAGGTGGTGTCGTCCACCTTTTCCACCACGGCGGGGTCGCCGTTGGCGTCCTTGTGGCAGTTGCGCACGCCCTTGCCGTCCACCTTGTTGAGGCACACGGCGTTGTAGAACCACACGCAGTCCTCCGCGGTGAAGGGCTCGCCATCGGACCACTTCATGCCCTCGCGCAGGTAAATGGTGTACACGGTGGCGTCGTCATTGATGGCGTAGCCCTTGGCCACGTTGGGCTCCACCGCGCCGGACACGTTGAAGCGGAAGAGGCCCTCTTCGATGGGCTTGCCCGCGTCCCAGTTGCCGCCGCCGGCGGAGCGCCGCAGCTCGCCGCCGTAGGTGCCGATGGTCAGGTAGCTCGCGTCCTCCACCATCACGTCGGAGGCCACAGGCAGACGGTCGGCCACATCGCCGTACACGCTCGCCTCGGTGAGAAAGGGCGCCTCGGTGAAGGTCGCGCCTTCAGCCAGGGCGGCGGTGGCGCTCATGCACAGCATGACAGCCAGTGCCAGGGAAAGCCACTTCTTGATGTTACGCATATGATTCCTCCTGTTCCTGATACGGTTTTGAAGCTCACGAAAGAGATCATGATTTAATCTTATCCATATTGCCTCGCAGATGCTACGCATCTATTGCCTTTTTCCATAAAGCACATCGCATTTTTTGCTGTTATAATCATCTGATTGATAAAGTTTATCTTGATTTTGCACAAATTTAATGCAGATAATTTGTGTTTTGGTTTCACTGGTCTGTTTCCTTTCTGCATTAGATGCGATATGCCGTTGCTATCCGCCGCGCTATGTGCTACACTGAATGCAGCCCACAAACCCGGAGGTGAGAGGTTCATGCTTATTCAGAATCTTGCCGTTTTCGAGCAAGGCCGCCATATCCAGGTAAACCATGAAGGCGACATGCTGTTCTATGACTTTGATTACGACGTGCGCACCGCAGCGGTCAACATGCAGTTTCAGCACTTTCATCCGTTTTATGAGCTGTATATTCCCCTGTGCCCCCGGGCCATCCACTTTCTGGAGGGTGAGCCTTTCGCATTGCAGACCTTCGACATGGTGTGCATTCCGCCCAATATGCTGCACATGACCCAGTACCCCGAGGGCGATCCCTGCAAGCGCCTGATCGTTCGCTTCAGCCTCCCGCAGGAGACAGCCGGACTGTCCGATGAGATCAGGCTGCTGCTCAGCCTGTTTCATCAGAGAACGCCCATTTACCGCTTTACCCAGGAGACACGGGCCCATATTTTCCGCCGCCTGAACGATATCGTGCAGCTTTCCCAGCAGCCGGGCTCCTTGCAGCGCCTGAGCATTCACCTGAAATTCATGAGTCTGCTCACCGTTCTTTACCACAGCCGCGAGCAGAATCAATACGTCAACGAGACCGCCATGACCCCCACGGAAAGGAAAATCTATGCCCTCACCGGGTATATCCACACCCATTATGCCGAACCCCTCTCTCTGGAGATGCTGGCTCAGCGCTTCTACATGAGCAGCTGCTACCTGTCTCATCAGTTCAAGGCGGTCACGGGCTTCACCCTGACCGAGTATATCCATGCCACCCGGCTGCGCAATGTACAGGCCCTGCTGATCAACACCGATATGCCCATTACCGACGCAGCCCTGTCCTGCGGGTTCAGCAGCTTTTCCCAGTTCAACCGCGTATTTCAAAAGCATTTGGGCATGACTCCCACGGAATACCGGCGGCTCCAGCGCCCCCGCAGCGCCCGGGACGAACCCAACCCCAGTTGATTTCGCAGCGCGCAAAGAAGGCCGCTCCTTTCGGAGCGGCCCCTTTGACAAACACATGATTACTTCTGGATACCGCAGGCGGCGAGGCACTCGTTGATGTCCTCGACCTTTTCCTCGACATAAGCGTCATAGCCATAGCTCTTGCAGGTGGAAACCATGTCGTTCCACAGCTGGTCGAACTGCTCGTCGGATTCGGCATACACGCACTGCCAGCTGCCCTGCTTCATCACGGGGGCAAACAGGGCGCGGTTAGCCTTGGCTTCCTCGCTCATTTCGGGATAGGCCCAGCCAATGGCCACAGAGGGCACCACGGAGGTCTTGCCGGTCTGGCGATACAGCTCCACGCCGTTGGTCGCGCCATTTGCGTACTCGGTGCTCCAGGCATGGGTCAGCTCGGTGGAATAGCGCTCGGCGTAGCAGGGCCAGCCCTTGTAGGAGTAGGAGTAGGTCTTGCCGGGCACCATCTGCTCCAGCTTGATGGTTTCGTGGTTGAACTTGCTCTCGCCATCCTCAAAGGTGCCGCCGCCGTATTCGGTGGGCATCTGAGTCACCTTGCGATCCTCCTGGCAGGCCCAGCCGAACTCGGTCATGTAGGGCACGCCGTCCTCGCCATAGTCCCAGCACAGACCCTTGGGGCCGTAGTTCTGGATGATGGCACCTTCCTCGGTGCACAGCCACTCAATCAGCTCCAGGGCGCGCTCGGGATACTCACAGTCGGCGCCCAAGGCCCACATGCGGTTGCCGCCGGCGGTGGACACGGTCAGCTGCTGGGGCGCGGAGTCCTCAATCAGGAAGGTGGTGTAGCCAACCTTGTTGGCGGCGCGCTCAGCGCTGTTGTAGTTGCCGGTGATCCAGCCCCACAGTGCCACCAGGTAGCGGCCGGAGGACAGCTTCTGCAGATAGGTGTCGAAGTTCTGGGACACGGACTCGGGATCAAACAGGCCCATGCGGTACAGCTGGTTGTTCACCTTCAGGGCGCGGTAGTAGAGGCTGCCTTCCTCCAGGGGATTCACGATGTCGCCGGTGGCGTAGTTCACGCCCAGGAAGTCGGCTTCCTTGTAGCCGTAGAAGGTCATCAGGTCCCAGGTGAACTTCATCACGCAGTCCTCCCAGTCACCGAAGCCGCCGTAAGCGTACACCTTCTCACCATTCTCGGTCTCGGGCACGGCGTCCTGCAGGGCCTTCAGGAAGGCGGGCAGGTCTTCCAGGCTCTTCAGCTCAGGCTTGCCGGCCTTCTCCCAGGCGTCAAAGCGGATCTGCAGCGCGTAGGTGGGGTCGGTCAGGTCGGCCCAGGCGCCGCTCTCCATGGCCACGGAGAAGGAGAAGCCGAACTTGCCTTCTTCACCCTGCACGGCGCAGAAGTCGGAAACCTTCTGGAAGGCCTCGGTGAAGCTGGTGTTCAGCACGGGATAGGCGGACATGTCGATGTCGCTCAGGTCCATCAGCAGGTCGGCCTTCAGGGCGGTGGTCACATGCTCGCCCATGTCGCCGAAGCACAGGATGTCGCCCAAGTTGCTGGCGGATACGCCCGCAGCGTAGGCATTGGCATCCACGTTGGTGCTGACAAATTTCAGGGTGATGTTGAACCGGTCCTTCACTTCCTTGGCAAACCAGCCGGACTGCTCGCCGGCGAAGTTCGCCACCTCGGAGAAGACGGTCAGGGTGATGGGCTCGCGGTAGTCCTCAGCCAGCGACATGGCGGGCATTGCCGCCAGCAGCAGGCACAGACTCAGAGCCAGGGCCAAAAGCTTCTTCATGGTTAGGTACCTCCTCATTTTTATTTGATCATCGCCGTGTGGTACGGCGCTGACTACAAGGTAATCCGCCGCCAGAGGGCGCTGCCCTCTGGACTCCCGGTCAGGGCGCTGCCCTGACAACCCGCCAGGGGCTCTGCCCCTGGACCCCGCGAAGGGCCTTCGGCCCTCTCGATACCCATGCAGGTAGGTTGGAACTTGGGTTTTCCCTTTGCGGGGGTCACGGCGCGCAACGGGCGCGCCGCGACGCGGAATCTGCAGCTTGCCGCTGCGGCGGCGAAGAGGGTTCCGCGTCTGCGGATGCGGGCAGAGGGCTTTGCGATCGTCTTATGCACTCCTTCGCAACACCCTAACGGTTGTTTTGGTTGGAAATCTGCTACATCATCCCCAGTTACATTTACCATTCCCTCCATTCGGAGGGACAGCGAAGGTTTCCAAAGGGCGACCGCAAAGCCCTTTGGTCGCCGCCGCATCGGCGAAACCCCTGCACCGCAGGCTCTGCGTCGCGGCGCGCCTGTCGCGCGCCGTGACCCCCGCAAGAGAACCTTCCCGTTACATGACACCCGCCTGGGTGTCGAGAGGGCCGAAGGCCCTTCGCGGAAGTCCAGAGGGCAGCGCCCTCTGGTAGGGTCCAGGGGTGAAACCCCTGGCTCGCTCACCCCTTAACGGCACCGATCATGATGCCTTTGACGAAGTAACGCTGGAAGTAGGGGTAGACGAGGAGGATGGGCAGGGTGACCACCATGGCCACCGTCATCTGCACGGAAAGGGAGGTCTGCTTAGTGGCCAGGTTGGCCATGGCGTTGGCGTCCTGGGTGGTGCGCACAAGGGCAGCCAGGGACTGGGCCTCGTGCTGGTACTTGTACAAAAGGAACTGCAGGGTGTAATACTTGCCCGAGGGCATGAGCATCATGGTGTCGGTGAAGCTGTTCCACTGGCCCACGGCGCAGAAGATGCACAGCGTGGCCAGAATGGGGGTAATCAGCGGCATAATCACCGAAGCGAACACGCGGGTATAGCCCGCGCCGTCCAGGGTGGCGCTTTCCTCCAGGGACGGCGGCAGGCCCTCAATGAAGGTTTTCACCAGAATCACATTGTAGGGCGACACAAGGCCCGGAATGACGTATACCCAGAAGTTGTCCAGAAAGCCCAGGGTACGCAGGTTCATGTACCAGGGAATCAGGCCGGCGGAAAAGTACATGGTAATCACAATCAGCCTGTACCACACCTTGCGCAGCCACATTTCCTGCTTGGTGACCAGGTAGCCCAGGAAGGCGCTGCCCGCCACCGTCCACAGGGTGCCCAGCACCGTGCGGGCTACGGACACCAGCAGCGCGTCCATGATGCCGTCGATCTTCATCACCTGGACGTAGTTCTCAAAGTGGATTTCCCGGGGCCACAGCTGGATTTTGCCCAGACGCACCAGCTCGTTGGAAGAAATGGTGTTGATAAACAGATAGTAGAACGGAAACACACACGCCAGGGTGATCAGCGCGAACACCGTGTAGTTCACAATATTGAACGCAATGTCGCCCCGGGACAGCTTCGGACGGTTGCGGTGCCTGACCTGCTTTTTGTTTTCCTTCGCCAGCAGCATATCCGTTCCTCCTTTACATGATGGATTCGCCGCGCAGCTTCTTGGAGGCGAAATTCGCGCTGAACAGAAGCGTTACGCTGACAAGGGTCTTGAGAATGCCGATCGCCGTGCCGAAGGAATAGAGCGTTGTGCCCTTGGAGGCGATGGTAATGTTGTACACATACAGATCCAGTACCTCGATGGTGTTCTTGTTCATGCTGTTCTGGAACACCATGTACTGCTCCATGCCGTTGTTGAGAATGTTGGAAATGGACAGCATCAGCAGCACGAAGAAGGTGGGCAAAAGCCCTGGCAGGGTGATGTAGCGCATCTGCTTCCAGCGGTTGGCGCCGTCCACCTTGGCGGCCTCGTACAGCTCCTGGTCGATGCCCGCAATGGCCGCCAGGTACATGATGGCGCCCCAGCCCAGGCCCTTCCATGTGCTCCAGCCCCACATCTTCAGCCAGATGTGCTCGCTGCTGTTGAGCCAGGCCACGGGCTCGTCAATGGCGCCGACGGCCAGCATAAACTTGCTGAAGATGCCGGTGTCCATCGCAAACAGCGCCATGGCGAAGGAGAATACCAGCGCCCAGGAAATGAAGTTGGGCAGGGTGGTGAAGACCTGCACGCACTTCTTGAAGCGGACGTGAGTGATCTCATTGAGGAAGATGGCAAACACCATGGGCAGCCAGCTGGTGACCAGGTTCAGGCCGCTCATGCCAAAGGTGTTTTTCAGCACGCGGACAATGTTGTCCCGGTGGCCCTGGTTGGTGAACATCTCCGTGAACCACTTCAGCCCCACAAACTCCTGCTCGCTCATGGGAATGCCGAACTTGTAGTTATAGAAGGCATAGCTCCAGCCGTACAGGGGCAGATAGCTGAACAGGAACACCGCCAGCAGGAAGGGCAGCATCATCAGGAAGAGCTTATACTTCTTGGGCAGCTCCTCCATATGGGCAAAGTTGGAGAAGAACGCCGCGAATACCAGCAGCGGCAGGGAAATGTACAGATACAGCGTTCCCGACGCGGAGCCCATGACCTTTGGCATCTGCAGGGAAACAATCAGCCAGCTGCCCATCCGCATCGCAAAGGCGGCCAGGAACAGCAGGATCGGCCAGCGCTTGTCCGCATGCCGCAAAAGCATCGCCACGCCCAGCACAATCAGCAGCAGCGCCGCCCACACCGTCACGCCATAGGCGCGGGTGATGCCGCCCATGGTGTCCGCGGCGCTGTGCGCGTTCAGCTCGCCCTCGCCGGCTTCCTCGGCGTAGATGGGCTTGCCCTTGTTGTCCTTGGGGCTGAGGATATCCTCAGGCGTCTTAAACACCATGGCCTGCCAGCCGCTCATGCTGACGGTGGACAGCACCTTGTTTTTCCCGGGCTTGGTGAAGGAAAAGCTCGCGCCGGGCAGCAGCACCATGATCAGGGCCGCCGCCGCCAGGAACAGCGCCGCGGCGCGCATGCGGCTCCTTTGCGGAATGGGGTTGACAAAATAGGGCTCGTTGGCCGCGCGCACGCCCAGCACGCCGCACATCACGCTGCCAAGGCACACAAGCAGCATCAACGCCGGGAAGGCGGTAATCCGGCCCACGCCCAGCTTGCACAGCTGCCTTGTGGCCGTGGAGAACATGTCTGCATCGCTGACGGTAAGCATCCCCGTCACCGACGCGCCCACCAGCACCAGCGCCAGGGCGCCGCACACCAGCGGGAACCAGCGATCCACCCGGGGCAGGAAGGCCAGCAGCGCCGAAAGCAGCAGCAGTGCCAGCGCGCCCACCAGATAGGCGTTCATGGAAGCGGTGGAGGTGGTGATGGTGAAGATGCCGCGGATGTTGTTCGCGTCGGCGGAATAAGGCTCCAGCGCCGCCAGGTCGCCTGTCAGCACATCGGCAAACACGCCTTCACCCTTGGCCAGGGCGGCCAGATTGGGTTCATTGCCCGTCATTTCCTGAAGAATGGAAAGGGTGCCGTTCATGGCCGCCGCGTCGGCAGGGGAGGCGGTCACCGTGTCAGGCACGCTGACCACATGGCCGGGGAGCAGCATGCACAGCGCGGCCAGCACCGCCAGCACGCCGCCCAGGCGGCGCCAGGCCATGTCGTTCACATCAAGAGACTCGCCGCCCTTCATCCACACAGCCAGCACCACCAGCTGCGCCAGGCATGCCACCGCGGGAATGTAGGCGAAAACCTGCACTTCGTCCAGCAGCATGGTGAACAGCAGCGATCCGCTGACATTCACCACCTGCAGGGTGAAGGTGGCCAGCAGCCCCAGAGCGGCACAGGTCACCGCCAGGGAGGCGTGCATGCAGCCCCTCTTCCTGATAAAAGGCAGCGCCGCGCCCACGGCCATCAGCGCCAGGCCCGTCAGCAGCATCCACCCGTCCAACCGAATCAGCCCAAGGGCGGGAATGCTGTCCACTGGCAGCCCCGCCGCAGGTCTGACGGCCATGTCCCACAGGGATACGGTCTGCGGATACAGCGCCGCAGTTTCCGCGCCCAGCTGGCTGTGCACATAAACCTTGACTGCAGGCAGAAACAGCGTGGCAATGGCCACCGCCAGGGCGAGGAAGATCAGTCCCTTTTTCTTCATCCCGGATTCCCTCTCTCTTCCTTATTCGTGATTCAGGTCCCGCACCGTACCCCCGGGCATCAGGCGCCCCGGCACAATCATGGGCCGGGCGGCATAGCACCGCGGATCCTCGATAGCGCTGATGATTTCCCGGGCCGCCACACGGCCCATCTCCTTGCCGTCCTGGAAATAGGTGCTGAGCACCGGGCGCATCACCGTCACCAGACTGACCCCGCCAAAGCCGAAGCAGCTCACGTCTTCCGGCACGGAAAGGCCCATGCGCTCCAGTTCCTCCAGGCCGCCGATATAGCTCATATCATCCGGATACAGGATGCAGCTGGGCGGGCGGGACAGCCCCATCAGCCGCCGCGTAGCCAGGGCCGAGGCAGCGCGCATGCGGTAATGCGCGGGCACCACATAGCCGTCCGGCACGCTGATGCCCTCCGCGCGGCAGCCCCGGTAAAAGCCTGTCAGCCGCTCGCTGGTCACCTGGCAGGGGTCGCCGTGAATAAAGGCAATACGCCGGTGCCCCATGCCGCACAGATAGTGGATGCTTTCCTCCATGGCGGCCACGTTGTCGTTGCGCACCACGGTGCGTCCGGGATAGTCAAATTCAATGGACACCACGGGCATGCTGCTTTCCAGCAGGGGTATCACCGTGTTGTGGTCGAAGGGGCCCTGGGCGATGATCACCCCGGCGCACTGGCGGCGCTGGGCATGCTCGTAATAGCTCATGCCGGGGCCGTTGTTCAGGAAGGTGATCTCGTAGCCCCGCTCGCCGGCCTCGCAGTGGATGCCCTCCAGCACGGTGGAGAAGAACTCGTGGGTCAGCATGTTGTGATACAGCACGCCGATATTGTGGCTGCGGCTGGTCTTGAGGGTACGGGCGGCCTCGTTGGGGCAGTAGCCCATTTCCCGGGCCACCTGGCGGATTTCCGCCGCCTTTTCGGGGGACACGCCGGTTCGGAAATTCAGCGCCCGGGACACCGCCGCCACGGACATGCCGCATTTTTCCGCCACCATACGGATGGTCACCACCACTGCCTTCCCCCTCATACCCGGCGGATCCAGCGGATGGCCCGGCAGAATAAAACGTTTTCGACAAAAATGATTATACTGTCAGTTGAAAGGCTTGTCAATCCATTTTCATAGCTTTTTCGGCCTGTTTTTGTCCAAATCGAATCGAATTCCTTCTCTTTCCGATGCTTCCATTGACCAGGCGCAAACGTTTACGCCGTTGATTCTCAAGGCTTTTCAGCGTTTTTTGAAGGATTCTGCGCTTTCAGCGCGAAGCAGTGGCGCTTTTTCTCCCGGTATGCTATACTGTTTCCCGGCCCCGCGCCTGTCATGAACGCGGCGCTGCGCGCACAGGAATAGAATGATGCCATCATGATAGAAGGAAGGATCGCCCCATGAAGAAGATCGTGCTTACCGGCGGCGGCACCCTGGGCCACGTCACGCCCCACCTGTCCCTGATTCCCCACCTGCTGGAGGCGGGATATGAAATCCACTACATTGGCACCGAAAAGGGCATGGAGGCTGAGAAAATCCGCTCCATTCCCCAGGTGACCTATCATGCCGTCAAAAGCGGCAAGCTGCGCCGCTACTTTTCCTGGCAGAATTTCACCGACCCCTTCCGCGTGCTGGCGGGAGCGGTGCAATCCGCCCGGCTGATGGGAAAAATCCGCCCCGATGTGTGCTTCAGCAAAGGCGGCTTCGTGGCAGTGCCGGTGGTGTTCGGCGCGTGGCTCCACAAGGTACCCGTGGTATGCCACGAAAGCGACCTGACCCCCGGCCTGGCCAACCGCCTGTGCAAGCCCTTCGCAAAGAAAATCGCCACCACCTTTCCCGAGTGTGCTGCGGCCCTGGGCCCCAAGGCGGAAATGACCGGCACGCCGCTTCGGCCCGAGCTTTTCCGCGGCAGACGCGCGAAGGGGCTGAGCCTTCTGCATTTTGACGGCTCCCGCCCGATCCTTCTGATGATGGGCGGCTCCTCTGGCGCGCAGGCCGTGAACAAGGCCCTGCGGGAGGCGCTGCCCAGGCTGACGGACACCTTCGACGTGGCCCATGTATGCGGCAAGGGGAACCTCGACCGGGGGCTGGAGGGTACCCCCTGCTACACCCAGGTGGAGTTCCTGGACGCCGATTTACCCGACGTGCTGGCCTGCGCCGACCTGGTGCTCAGCCGCGCGGGGAGCAATGCCCTGTGCGAATTCCAGGCCCTGTGCAAGCCGCTGCTGCTGGTGCCCTATCCCAAGGGAGCCAGCCGGGGCGACCAGATTCTCAACGCCCGCAGCCTGGAAAAGCGCGGGCTGTGCCATGTGCTCCCCCAGGAGGACATGACCGCCGACAGCCTCGCCGCCGCCCTTCGGAAAACCTGGGCGGACCGCGATCGTCTCACTGCCGCGGTGAAGGCCGCGCCCCCCGCCGACGGCACCCGTCGGGTGCTGGAGATGATCGAGGAGGTACAGCAGGCAAAGCAGAAATAAAAATACTTCTTTTTCCAGCATTGGCGAAAAAAGAACAAATTGCTCACGCTTTATTCATATTGAGTTTATATTCCGCGCCTATCCTCAGGGTGTACCAAGCAGAAGGCTTGTTGAAATACATATCTGTACACCTGATGAGGAAGGGAGCTGTCAAGATTGTCCAAGGAAGTGTCGTTCAAGCGTACCCGGATAGGCGCCATTGTTTGTGCCGTGCTGATGCTGGCGGTGCTGGTGCTGCAGTTTACGCCGTTCTGGCATATCGGCGAGGGTGAGGAACAGCAGGATGTATCCATCGGCGCCTATGTGTGGTTCCCCAGCGACCACAAGGAAGTGGACGCCTACATGAAGGAGCAGGTCGGCAGTGATTACACCATCAGCGGCGTGGTGGGCGTCCATTCGCTGGTGCTGGTGCTGTCCGCGGTGGGCCTGGTGCTGTGCCTGATTAAGCCGACCATGCCCATTTCTCCCGTCCTGGTGATGGGCAGCAGCCTGTCCGGCCTGGTGGGCTGCCTGGGCATGAAGGCGTTCCAGCTGGGGTCCACCTGGGTATGGCTGCTGATTCTGTTCATTGCGGCGCTTGTCATGGGCGGTCTGACGCTCTACTGGCGGATGAAGCAGCAGTAAGCTGCCCCTCTCAGGGAGAAGCAAAAAGCGGCCGCCGTCAGTCTGCCGCACACACAAAACCTCCGCAGGGCATGAACCCCGCGGAGGTTTTTGGATGCGCCATTTTGCCTGCCGACGGCCGCTTACGCATTGTAATACATATCGTACACAATATATCCGTGGACGTCCTTCAGCGATCCTTCATAGGTTTCCTGGCACATCATGCAGCGGGGCTCCTGCATGGGGAATCCGCTGGTAGGATAAATGCCGAATTCCGACGACGTGCGGAAGCCCACCTGATTGTAAAAACGGAAATTTCCTTCCACGGTAATGCCCTTATAGCCCATTTCCTTTACTTTTTCAATGCCCTGCGTCAGCATCGCCCTGCCGATTCCCTGGCGGAAGTAATCCGCGTGAACGGATACGGGCGCCAGCATGACAATGCCTGACTCAGCATCATCCTGACGTCCTCCTTTAGGGGAAGGAGATAGCGGGAATTTTGAGAACAGAAAATGCCCCACGATTTTGCCGTCCATCTCGGCGACGAAGGACAGCTCGGGAATATGGTATTTGGAATCCCTGATTTCCTCCACAAGGGCGATGATATCGGTTCCGTCGGAATAGTCCGTTCCTTCCTGGAACGAACGCAGGATGAGCGATACAATGTCCTTGTAGTCTTTATGCTCCTCCGGGCGAATGGTAACCTGCTTGTTCATGTGCATACTCCTTCTCAAAAGGTCCATGGGCGATCGCCTTACCCTGCCATGCTTTACAATTCATGACATATCGCCCACATTATATCTATTCAGTATATCCGCAAAGCAAAGGAAAGTCAACCTTCCGCACGCAAAACGCCCGGAGAGGTTCTGCCCTCTCCGGGCGCTTCCCATGCCGCGCGCTTCCGGCTTATGCTGCCTCATCCACCACGTTGTTGGCCCAGAAGTCCGAACGGAGCATCAGCGCACCGATCACTACCTTGATGATATCAATAAACTGCACGCAGAAGTACACCCCCACAATGGGCATATCCGTCAGGTGGCACAGGCAGTAGGCCACCGTCACGGGCACCACCCAGGTGTACACACAGTCGAACAGGAAGGTAATCACCGTTTTGCCGCCGGAGCGAATGGTGAAATACGTCACATGGATGAAGGCATGGATGGGCAGCGACGCCCCCGCCACCATCAGCAGCTTCTGGGTCAGCTGGCGCACCTCGGGCTCCACGTTGTACAAAAGCGGAATCAGCCCCGAGCAGGCAATCAGCAACAGGCCCATCACCACATGCGCCGCCACCGTCAGGAAAATCAGCTTGCGGTCCACATCCCGCGCGCCCACCTTGTCTCCCGCGCCAAGGTGCTGGCCTACCAGAATCGCCACCGCGTTGCCCATGGCAAACATGATCACGCAGAACAGGTTCCAGGCGGTGGCGGTGATATTGATGGCCGCCACGGCGGACAGGCCCCGGGTGGAATAGCTCTGGTTGATGAAGGTCATGCCCAGGGACCACAGCACCTCGTTGAGCAGCAGGGGCAGGCCGGTCACGACAATCTTTTTCACCAGGGTGCCGGGTACATACAGGCTGGAAAACAGATGCTGGATGAAGGGATACTTCTCCGGATGGGTGTGGGTGTGGGTCAGGATATAGGCCATCTCCACATAGCGGGAGATCACCGTGGCCACCGCCGCGCCGGTCACGCCCATGCGCGGGAAGCCCAAATGGCCGAAAATCAGCAGATAGTTCAGCACCAGATTCAGCACAATGGCAATTACGCTGCCCACCATGGGCGCCACGGTTTCGCCGGTTTCACGCAGGGTGCCGGCATACACCTGCACCA
>CAMDVP010000017.1 GCA_945877525.1 uncultured Clostridia bacterium
CCCCCGTGAAATTTTTCTCAATCTGTGTATAATTAATTTGATATATCTTTATATGAAGGGTGGACAATCATTGACTGCCATCATTATTCTGATTCTTCTTTTCCTTGCATACAAGGTGATCACGTCTCCACGGGTTCATCGTTTCCTTTTTGGCATCGCGCACCGCACCACCATGAACAGCCAGCAGGCTCAGAGCGAGGTTCGTCAGGTGCAGCGTCAGCGGATTACGCCTCAGGTCAATCAGCAAATCGATCAAACCCTGAAGCAGTTTGCCAACGGCATGTGGATTCCGCACTGGCTGCCCGGCGTGCTTTCCAAAAACACCGAGCAGCAGGGCGTTCTCCCGGACTTTGCCGCCCAAACCGTTCAGCAGCATATCACTGCCCTGGGGCTGGTGGTGGACAGCAGCTATCAGCGGTATGCCCTCCCTGCCTCCCTGCCACAGGCCTTGCAGCGCGATGGCATGCGCCTGTGCCTGGCGGACGCCGCAGCGCTTGGCGTCAGCCAACAGGACATGGAATCCTTTTACCTTCGCAGCAATCCTCACGCTTTACCTGAGGAAGCCCGCGCCGCGGTTCGGGAGGCGAAGCGCACAGCATAAGGGATTTCCGCGCCGCCTTTCTTTCCCAGTGTTTCCGCGCCCCATTCTCCCCGGCTACATATCAACATACTTGCGATGATGGAGGTATTCTGATGGCTATTGTTCATGAAAACGCTCAGCGTCGAAAGGACGCAAACAAATCCATGCTGATTCCCGTCGCGATTAACGCGGTGCTCTGCGTGGTCTGTGCGCTCATCAGTCTGTTCGGCAGGCCCCATCTGCTGGCCGACCTCTTCTACAAGTCTGCAGAGGGTGTTCTGGGCGATATTGCGCATCCTGCCCTTTGCGCCGTTGAAACAACGATCTGGCTGGGACTTGCCGTGAGCCTGTTCATTTGCACGCTGGACAAGATCAAGGAATGGATGGCGGTGATCTGGAATGATTCTGAAATCACCGACCTGGTCAAAAGCCTTTCCGATCTTCCGGACGACGTTCATATTTACCGCGATGTCCGCGTCCAGCGCAAGGATCAGAAAAAGCCGGAGTTCCTTCGGAATCTGATCGTTGCCGGTACGTCCACCTTCAGCATGCTGACCGTGTCCTCCCTCAGCGGCACCCTGTCCCCCGTCAGCGCCGATGAGATTCAGGAGGAAAGGAACCAGATTGATACGTACAACGGCAAGCTGGCCGAGTGGCAGGGCAGCTTCCGTGAGAAGATCGTCTGCCGCATCACCGGCACTGCTCCGGTCAGCGACAGCGATTTCCTGTCGTACCCGGACGCGCCCTCCGTTTTTGAGCGGCAGTGCGGCACTCCCAACGTAAAGGAACCTGTTACAATTCACCGCATCGTCAAGAACGTGCTGCGGGAAGGGGTGAAGGATACGAAAAAGAGCAATCCCATGTATGACGTGATCAACGACGCAGAGCTTCTGGATGGGATGTTTATTGATGCGCTGGGACTGGAGCCCAGCCGGCGGTATACCCGCCCGGTGGTCTACTTCACCTCGGATGATGTGGGCTTTGCTAATGCCTACCGTTCGCAGGCCTCCCGCTTCCTGAAAAAGGAACGGGATCTGCTGATCTGCTATCTTCAGCATCCCGCGGCAACCTTCGCCTTCCCGCAGCGGGAGCATGATGAACTGCTCCAGCTTCTTGACAACAACCTGAAATGATCGTCCGCGTCGGCCTTGTCTGCCAGGAAAGCCGTGATTGCCCCTGCGGACGTCGGTTTGCAGGATGAATCGCCATAGGCCCGCAAACAGAAATCGAGCTGATTAATACAGCTCGATTTCTGTTGCAAACCACTGAAAACACTTGCGCACGCTAAAGGTGGGTTATGCTTGGATCTGATCGAAACTTTTCTGCATTTGATTGATGAACACGGAATTTCCCAGCGCGCCGTCAGCCAGACGCTTGGGTACAGCTCGCCCAATCAGCTGACCCGCCTGATCAAAAAGCAGGTGAGCGATAACCTGATGGCCGACTTCGGCGCACGCCTGTTATCCTGCGCCGAGAAGCTATCCCTGTCGCCGGGCGAACAGCAGGCCATCCGCGACTGTATGTCCGACATCGGGCTGGGCTCTGACAATCTATCCGCCTATCACCGTTTCGCCGCGCTGCTTCAAAATCCCAGCATGCTTCCCTCCGCCGCGATCGCCTCCCCTATTTCCCTCGTGTTCCCGGGCAGCCGGGAAAAGGTGACGCTGAAGGAATTCTTCCGCGACGCTTCTCGCCTGCACATTACGGCATGCGGCGGGTGCCATGCCGGGCTTCTTCAAAGCCTGCAATCCCTGGAACAGCAATGTGAGCTGTCCGTTGACTATTACTATAAGGAAAGCAACAGCGCGCTGCAGTGCGTCGCCATGCTGGAATCGGTCTGGGGAATGCTGTACAAGCCGTGGTTTCATCCGTGGCTGATTCGCATTCGGAACAGCGGCGGACAGCACGGCCTTCTAAACGCCGGGGTCATGCTGGTGGACGCCGTTTATCCCGCCCCCGACGGCGATATACAGCGCAGCTGGATTCTGGTGTCCCTGAGCTCCGGGGAGGCGCTTTGCATCCCATTGCCCGATGCATATCAGAATCTGTCCGCCCTGATCCTCCCCAGCCAGGAAACCGCTTCCACTCTCCCGATGAAGTCCCGGATCAGCGATTTCGGCAATTACCTTGACTACCTGAGCTACATTCGCGAGCTGGAACATAACCACCGGGTTTTTCATATCAAGCGTGACATCGGTCTGGAGCTGATTCCCGCCGGCATACAGCAGGCCGCGCTGCGGGAAGGCCCCATGGGCAGCGACGTGGCGGGAACCCCGCTGGAAGCCAGGCTTTGGGAGGTGCAGAACGACCGCTACCTCAACAGCCTTGAAAAGTCACAGCATCAATACCATGTGTTCTCGTATTCCGCCCTGCGCGACTTCATCCGCACAGGCAGGCAAAGCGATCATTTCTGGGGTTTCCGGTCCTTTCTTCCCCATGAGCGCCTGAGCATTCTGAATGACCTGTATATCCGCGCCACCACCAACCATCACTTCCATCTGCTTTTCCTCAAGCAGGAGCAGTGCATCGTGCCCGATGAAATCGTCTGGTATGACGGGCGTGGGGTGTGCTTCATCCTTCCCGGAACGGACTATGATCTGGACGGCAACCACTCCGAATTCCTGATCGAGGACAAGTCCTTCTGTCAGTTCTTCTGCGAGCTGTTCCGGAAGCGCTTATGCGAGCGCTGGGTCTACTCGGAGCTGGTCAGCGCGACCATGCTGAAGCGCCTGATGGATGAGCTTCAGGCAGAAACGGGTTTCCTGCCGCAGCATGAGGCATGACCGCCTGCCCGGAGGCGATCCCCCTATGAGGAATTCTGTTTACACAGACCGGCGACTATGCTACAATGAACCCTGAAAAGCACTCATCATGTGAATTAGCAGCGGGCAATGCGTCCGTTGAAAGCAGCGTTTGTATTCGATTTCTGCGGCAAATGCTTTCCATGACGGCCGCCCGCGTGGCCGGTCCATGCACCGCAGTCCTTTAGAAAGGAGCATGCGCTGATGCGTTGTAAGTCTGTTCTGTTTCGTTTCCTGGCCCTGCTGCTGACCGTCGCGCTGCTCAATGGCACGATCATCCTGCCTGCCGCCCGCGCCGACATGCAGATCAACCTGATCTGTGACAAAAGCGGCAGTATCCAGCTGGGCGAAACGCTGTATTTTGACCTGATTGGCACGGAAACAGCGGACGTGATGCTGATGGTTGTCACGCCCGACAGCCATCAGGAGTATTTTTCCGGCACCCAGGTTGCCTATATGCCCCGGATGACGGGACTGCACTGTTTTATTGCCTATGGGTACAGCGGAACCAATACCCAGGGCTCGGCATCGCCATACTGTTATAGTCCGTTTATCTACATCGACGTTCTGGACAGCGCTGCCCAGCCCACAACGCCCCCGGACATGCCGGAAATCAGTATTGCCGGCTATGTGGATGGCGCGTGGCAGGATCTGAACGGCCTGACCGTGCGGGACGGCGCTGTTCCCCTGAGCATATCGCTGTCCGGCAATGTGCCTGCGGATGCCAGCCTTTCCGTTGCGTTCATGGCATATTCGCACACGCATACCCTCATCGACCAGCAGACCAATGGGCAGATGGTCTTCCAGACCAACACCCGGGACGGCGAGGAGGCGCTGATTCCAGACTACAACGGTCTGTCGCAAGTC
The DNA here is from genome assembly GCA_945877525.1 of uncultured Clostridia bacterium. Taxonomy (GTDB): domain Bacteria; phylum Bacillota; class Clostridia; order Christensenellales; family Aristaeellaceae; genus UBA11524. The sequence continues at coordinate 4,249 of CAMDVP010000017.1, forward strand.
ACCGTTCGGGCTGTGCTGACCCTGCCCGGCGGGATTTCCCAAACCGAGGAGTCCAGCTTCGTGCTGGACACCTTCACCAATGAAATGCGCTATGTCAACCAGTTCATTGACCTGAACAACCATCAGGCCTACAATACGGAAATGGGCCAGCGCCTGTACAAATGGCTGGACATGACCCAGCGTGCGGACGGCCCGAGCCGTGACAACAGCGGCTACCTGATGCTGGAGCAGGAGATGGAGTATGAGGATGGCGCAGGAAACTGGCTCCTCAAGACATTTGCGGAGGGCGGCACCGTATCGATAGAGGTGCTGGGCTCCTTTGGCCTGAGCGCCGTCATGAGCGCTGCCGGCGACATCGCCTACAGGGACAAGTTCGGATCTGCCAGCAAGGATGCGCTGCCCTACTATCAGAACCTTGCCGGCGTGTACACCGCCTATATCAGCGATTTGCTCCAGCGCATGGAAATCATCTACGCAGGAACCGCCATTGAAGAGTCATTCGCGGAGAACCTCTATGTGCTGCTCATGAACGAGGTGCCGGAGGAGGCGTCTGAGATCAACTCAAACGACGCGCTGGATACCATCGCGTTCTTCGGCAATGTCAAGGATAGCCTTGAGCTGCTGGATCAGCCGAGCAACAGCATTGTGTTCGCCCTTCGCCTTGGGGATGACCATATCGTCCTCAAATCGCCATGGACGTCCACGGTGAACAAGGCTTCCTACACCTTCAAGTCCTGGCAGGACAAGGCCACGAAACCGGATCGCCACGAATTTCTGTTTGTCCGCAGCGATGCCCCTGGAAAAAAGTGCAACATCGATCATCTTTTCTCCGAGGTGGCCAAGGGTAAAACGCTCGACATTACCTTCGAGAAGAATTCCTCTCCCGCCCTGAACTGCGACAGCGACAAGTTCCTTTCGATCCTGAAAACGGCATCGGAAAGAAAGGAATACCGCATGGATTGGGTAGAGGGCAATCTCTCCCCGCGTATCGACATCACCACTGCCAGCGGACTGAATATCGGCTTTATCAATGAGTACGGCCTGCAGGATTATCTCTCCAAGGATGAAAAGAGGCTCTACAACCGATACTGCAAGGAAAAATCCGCAAAGAAGCCGCCCGACACGTCCATTAGCCGAAGCGAGTGGGTTGGCCTTGGCTTCGACATTGCGGCGGTGGTCTTTGACGGCATCGCATGGGTCAGCAGCTACCAGTATCAGTCCGCCCTCCAGCGCGCGTACTTCGCCGCCTTCATGCAGGTTACGGATGAATATCTGCAAATGCTGATGGACTGGGATCGCTCACTGGATGCGCTGACCCCGAAACAGGCCAGGCAGCAGCATGCGGAGGAGCAGCGCGCCGCGATCCGCGCCATGGCCTATGACATTGCCCTGACACGCAACGAAAGCCTGGCGAAGGCCCGGCAGGGTGCGAATGCCTGGCTGTTCAGCGCAGACCAGTTTCTCTCCTGGGTAGAGGACGCCATCGTCCTCGCGGATGATATCGTGCTGATGCTTCCCTCTACCAAGGAAGCCATCATCAGCTTCTGGAAAGAAGTCGTAAAGAAAAAGGACCTCGTCCAGGCAGGCAATTTGAATCAGCTGCTCAAGACAGCGTCCGCCACCGGCGCGCTGCTCAGCTTCGGCGCCATGATTTCCCGCGCCCTCATCAGTGGAAAAATGGATTTCCAGGATGATGTACAATCCACCTACGCCATGAAATGGACGCTCTTTGAGCGCATTGACGGCCTGATGGAAAGCTATGCGCAGTTCCCGACGCATCAGCTGGCCTTTGAGATCATCGAACAGCTGGAGCTGATGCGACAGTTCAAGCTCCACGGAGAAGAGCTAATCCGGATGTACTATCTGGACGACCTGCTGGATGACCTGGACATTGAGGGAGACCAGACCATGCAGGCGCTTCTGTTCAACGAAATGCTCGGCCGCACCTGGGACGAGGCGCTGGACATTGATCAGCACCTGACGCGCGTATGGGCCATCTATGAGAACGTGCGCCTGGGGACGGTGGCTGAGCTGAAGGACAAGGGGATCAAGTTCACGGAGCTGGGTCTCTTTGAATCCGAAAAGAAGTCGGCCGCCGTGGGTAGCGAGATCATTGGCCTCTATGCCAGGGGCAACACGGAGGCCCTGTATCGTGAGCAGCCGCTTCAGACGCTGCCCGCCGCCTATGCTGCCCTGCCCACTGACCGTATGCAGGCTCTGGGCAGCTTTTCCGAGTACGCCCTGGCCAAGGTGGCTGCCACGGAGCGTCAGGGCTGGCAGCAGGCCGGCGTGGTGCCAGCGACCCATGACATGTATCGCCAGGATCGGTACCTGTACTCAAGTCAGGGGCTGGAAATGCTGCTGACGGAGGAACAGGTGCGAACCTACTGGCAGGTTCAGGATGAGGTCAACCGCATTCTGAGCGCCAATATTATCCGAAACGGCGAGCAAACCTCATCCGTCATTGACAGAGACGAGCAGCAATATGCCTTCCGGCTGGATTGGCTGCGCCTGACGCAAAAGTACATTGATTCCCTTGACATGTACGACCCCATGATAACCTATCCCTGAACCGGAAGATCGGAGGAAGCAACATGATGAAGCGTTTGATGGCCATGCTCCTGGCTTGCATGCTGCTGTGCGCGCAGGCCACAGCGGAGGGCTGGCTGGATTCCTCGGCCGCGCCGGGCGCCGTGGAGAATGTTACGGAAAAGACCGTCTATGACGCGGCAGACAGCGTGGGCACGGTGGTCAACGCCGCCGATCCCGGCGCCCCCGATCAAATGGACATGGTCGTCTATTCCTTTACGCCACTGGATGTGTTTCTGGTGCTGGATGTGTCCGGCTCCATGGCAGCCAGCGATGGCTCCCGCATGCTGCTGGATTATGCCAAAATGGCCGCAGCAGCCTTCTGCAAGACGCTGATTTCCATCAATCCGGCCAGCCGCATCGGCGTGGTGGCGTTCTCCACCGACGCTTTTCTGGCAAGCCCCCTGCGCGGCCTGAACGAGCAGGAGGAACTGCTTGGTGCGGTGAACGCACTGACGTGCAGCAGCACCACCAACACCGGCGGCGGCTATGCCCTTGCCGCACAGTCCCTGACAGAGCAGGCCATGCCCGGCAGGCGGTGCATGACCCTGATTATCACAGACGGTCTTGCCAATGAGGGTACGGGGGATCCCGTCCGGTATGCCGTGCAGGAGGGCACGCGCTGCAGCAGCCTGGGCGCGGTCTATACCATTGGTCTTGTGGGCACGATGGATGCTTCCGAGAAGAAGCTCACCAGACGGGTGCTGAATGCCGGATATGAAGCGCGTTACTTTGAAGTGGATTCCGCCAGCGTGGGTGACACCGGCGCCATGCTGAATATGCTGACAACCTCCATCGCCATGGCCGCGTCCACGGCTGAAACAATTGACAATGAAGGCGGCGTTACTGAAAGCACCGCCTATATGCTGTCTGCATCAGAAGGTTATGACGCCCGTGTGACGGGAAGCGCGGGCGACCACCTGAGCAGCTTCTCCGACGATTATTCCGAAAGCGCATCCTTCGGAACCATGGTGGCGGTAAATGGAAGAAAGCAATTCGTCATGCTGGATGGCGACTATACCGTTGACGTGCAGGGGAATGGCTATGCCCAGGGCGGCTATGAGCTGTACAGCGTGCGCGGCGCTTCAATGGTGCAGACCTCCCTGGCTGCGCAGGATGGCTGGTCGTATCCCTGCATAGGCAAGCAGATGGTGCTCCAGAATGGTACCGTGCAAGTGACGGACACCGGTTATTCAATCCTCGATCCTACCGCTGTGGACAATAGAGGAAATCCTGTTCAGGGAATGTTTACGATTACCGATGCCGTCATCCGCAGCAATACGACTGTCCATACGGCGGCCGACACAAAGTCCTCCAAGATCCTCCAGCTGCAGAAGGGGGATCATGTCACCGTGCTGGCCAATGACACCCCCAGCGGAACCACCATGGTGTGCTTCAATGATGAAAACGGCCGTCTGTGCCGCGGCTGGGTGTCCACCAAGTCTCTGGATCATGTGCAGGGCTATGTGCCAGAAATGGCATGGCTTAATGGCGAATACACGCTTTCGGCAGACACGCTGCCATACCTTGCCCCGGACGATTCCGCCAAAACAGGGGCTGCCGTTGCAGCCGGAACACAAGTCACGCTTCTCCACGCAGAGCGCGACGCAAACGACCGCGAATGGGCCTATATTGCCATTCCCGGCAAGAAGGGCGCCGCCAACACCTATATTCCCGCAGATCAGCTTTCAGGCTGGCAGGCGGTGGCTCCGTCCGGCTTCCGCATGAACCAGGTGCTTGAGAGCAGCTGCACTCAGCTGGATTTCCCGGAAATTCCCATTGCGCTCGGCCAAAAGCTGAAGGTTTACAGCGGCCCCAGCACCAAGTCCTGGCGCGGCGCCAATGGCAAGGCCCTGGTCAATACCAATGGCGGACTGAATGCCTTTGGCTGGGTGGACAATGATTGGCTGCTGGTCGCCTACGGCAAGTCCCAGGGCGGATGGCGCGTGGGCTATATTCAAGCCGCATCCTTCAAGAGCACCGTGCCGCCCTGTCCCGTGCTTTCGTTTGAGAAGCACAGCGCTACCATCACCGAATACGCCGTGTTGACGGATGACCCGTTTGATTTCTCCGATGAAATCGAAACCCTGGCGCCCGGAACGGCGGTCACCTACTTGAGCCGATACACTAACCCTTCCGGCGCCGCGCTGGCCTATATCGAAAGCAAGATCGGCAGCAAGGTCGTTCGCGGGTTTGTTGATCTTGGCAGCCTTTCGCTGGACTAATGCCACCACTGCCTGTATAGCCCCTGAAGGGAAATACTTACAAGAAAGCGAGTCTGTTGATGCCGCGATAGAAAGCGCCGCAAATCAGTCTTCAAAAAGCAAGGATACCTCAAACAAACGGTGCCACGGGTATTGCACTGCCTGCAGACGCTCCGCCCCGGGCACGCTGTGCGACAGGCCCCACGCCCGCATTTGCGAAAGAACATAGGCGCACAGCTGCGGCTCATATCCTTTCAGATCAAAATAGCCGCCGCCCCTCTCCTCGATCCAGGTCAGGGCCTGCTTTCGGACATTAGCCATATATCCCCAGTCCTCCATAAGCCGGAGCGCTGTGAAACTCCCATTACCTGCGCCCTTTGTCAGCATCATATGCGCAATGCAGGTACCAGCCGCATTTGCTGCTGTGTTCCATCCCGAGTAGGACGAAAGGCACGGGATCAGGTTTTCTGCCAGCAATATGTCCATCAGCTCGTTGTCCGCGCCATTTGCCTTCGATACATCCGCTAATGCCACCGGCTTCCTTTTGCTGAATGCCCTCAGGGCGGAAGCGAATTCCGGCAGACAACGCTGGGAGAAATAGCTGCTGTCCATATCTTCCTCCCTTGTTTCCGCCTGGGCCATGCGTTCCCCGCCTTCCGTCGGAGCATTCACCATACAGATAAAATCTGCATCCTCCGCACAGAAGCATGTATGCCCGCCTGCTGCGGCAATCTGCCACTTCAGGTTTTCGCCAAGGGGGCGATCTTCATAAGCCGGGATCACCAGCGGCCCCTGCACTGAGCTATACTGCAAGTACACTGCCGGGTTCTCGTTTCTGGCTTCATTAAGCGCCCGTGCAAGAAGAATGCTTCCCACTTCATCCGCACCTGAGTACAGATATACTTTGTTCGATAACCGCCTTTGGGCAATGCGCATACGCAGCCGGCGCTGCTCTCTTGCCGCCCAGCCGTATGCCGCACAGTCGTCCAACGGAATCACCAGAAACTCTACAACGCCTTCCTCCAGCAGCTTGACGGCTTCCTCGTTGACGGCATGGTTCACCGCTCGCCGGTTCGTAAACTCCTGGAGCACCTCCTCCGGTATGGCCTTGATACAGGCCGCCATCGCCGCGTCCTCTTCCTGTGTCAGGCCATGGCGTTCCTTCCGATCCGTCAGGCAGCCCAGCTCATACAACTTGCGCCCATAGAGATCATAGAACAGTGGCTCTTCCTCACTGGAATACAAGCGATATTGCTACAAACAGGTATATCGCTTTGTTCTGGCAAACAGAACGCCCGGTTCTGGCCCAGAAAGCGCTTTTGCCCTCCATGCCTCCGGATGACTGACATTGCCCTTACCCCCCCCATTCACCGATCAAGGAGGTTCACCCAAGATGAGCGACCTGCTTCTAGATATCCGCACCAGCGCCAATTCCTTTACTAAAACGGAAAAAAGGGTCGCCGACTATGTGTTGGCCAATCCCAAGGATGTGATGTACATGTCCATCACAGAGCTGGCTGACGCTTGCGGCGTTGGCGATACAAGCGTTTTCCGTTTTTGCAGGCATCTGAAGCAGAAGGGCTATCATGATTTCAAGATGCACCTTGCCCAATCGCTGAGCGACCAGTCCAATGCCTCCGTATTCGACGACCAAAGCCCGGAGGATTCCCTGGAAGTCACCGTCCACAAGGCTCTCGAGGCCAATGTCAACGCTCTGCGGGAAACCTGCAACCTGATTGATTACAAAGCGCTCTATACGGCGGTGGAGTGGCTTGCCGAGGCAGAGCGGAGTGCGTTTTTCGGTTCAGGCTCCTCCGCCGTGTCAGCCCTTGACGCACAGGCGCGCTTCATGCGCATTACTTCCAAGGTCTGCATGTCCATGGACACCCATATGCAGACCTTCTGCGCCAGTCTGCTGACCCCCAGGGATGTGGCTGTGCTGTATTCCTATTCCGGCAACACAAAAGATACCGTGTCCATTGCCCAAACAGCCAAGCAGGCCGGAGCCCGCCTGATATGCATTTCCCGTTTCCGCAAGTCGCCTTTGGAGGGGTTGTGCGACCTGCTCCTTCTGTGCGGCGCAAATGAAGGGCCGATGCAGGGCGGCTCATTGTCGGCAAAAGTATCTCAGTTATTCCTGACTGAAGTGCTCTACCTTGGGTATTTCAAGCGAACATACGAGCAGTCCATGCACAACAAGCATCTTTCTTCGACTGCTATATCCGAAAAACTGTACTGATCCATGAATCCTGGGCAGATTAACCTCCTGCTTCGCATTCGTGCAAGGAGCCCTTGCACAAGCGTCACGCATGACTCCAGTATCCGCAATCCGCAACCGGAGTATCCGCAGTCGCTGCGCACCGCTCCGTGCATCATTCCATATTCTGATTGTCTGAGGCGACTTCTATGAAGATAGTGGTTTTCGGTTCCCTGAATATTGATAAAGTCTACTCCCTTGAACACTTCGTTTGCCCCGGCGAGACCATCTCCGCCGCAAAAATGGAGCAGTTTTGTGGTGGCAAGGGTTTCAATCAGGCTATTGCACTGCGTCGCGCAGGAAACGACGTGTTTTTCGCGGGGGCCGTCGGACAGGACGGCGGTATGCTATTGGACATGCTGGATCGCAATGGCGTCAATCGACGCTTTGTGAAGCAGACAGCAGGTTCCACAGGTCATGCCATCATCCAGGTGGACGTCAGTGGACAAAACAGCATCATAATCCTGGCCGGCGCCAACGGCGAAGTAACGGAGCATGATGTCGAAAGCGTGTTGTCCAATTTTAGCAAGGGCGACTTGATTGTGCTGCAGAACGAGATTTCCTGTGTGCCGCAAATCATCCGCCAGGCCCATAGTAAGGGTATGATCATTGCATTGAATCCATCGCCCTACAATGATCGTATTGCCGCTTGCGATATTTCCTGCGTAGACTATCTGCTGCTGAACGAAACCGAGGGCGCTGCCATGGCCAATACAGCCGCACCTGACGATATTCTGAATACACTGCATTTGCGGTATCCCCGGCTGAACGTGGTGCTTACCCTGGGAGGCGATGGCTCCCGCTTTCAGAGCTGTGATGGTCGCAGCTTCACCTGCGGCATATATCCCGTCCAGGTGGCAGATACCACCGCAGCAGGCGATACCTTCACAGGTTATTTCCTTTCCGAAATACTTCGCCACGGCGATGCCGCCCAGGCGCTGCGCATTGCATCCGCAGCAGCAGGACTTGCAGTGTCCAGGAAAGGCGCAGAGCCATCCATCCCCTTGATGGATGAAGTGGCCGCCATCATCTGAGGTTCATTGACGTCCTGATGGTACAGCCGGGTTGAGCGCGTTTCATAAGAAGCAGAGCTCAATCCACCATTTGTGAGGAGCCATCGGATTGAGTCCCCTCGACGGTTGTTTCACGGGTAATCAGATCCGTCGGAAAGACCTGCCGCTGCATGGCAGGGGTCGGCTTTTCACCATTGAGAACGCGCACCATGGTCTCCACCGTCGCATCGCACAATTCCTTTGTGCGGTGCCGAATGGTGGAGATTCTTTTGATACTGTGAAGCGACACGGACATATCGTTGCAGCCAATAATTTTGACCTGTCTCGGAATATCATATCCATGGAAGTTCAGCGATTCCAGCAATGCCAGCGCCATCAAATCGGAGGAACAGAAATAGCCGTCTGCCGGCTGTGTTGTAGAAAGCTTCTTCTCGATTTCCTCCAGAATGGCGCCGAAATCATTCTGGGTGCAGACTATCGATAGTTCCTCCGCATAACGTGCCTCACTGTCATAGAGCGACTGCATCAGACCCACATGACGTGCAAACGGATAGTCGGTCGACTGGCTGATCAGCCTTACCTCCGCAATCCGCCTGCATCCGAGCCGAACCAGCTCGCTTCCCGCCTTATAGCCCGCGCCATAGTTATCTGTTTCAATCCGATATATCTGCGTGCTTTTCTCCGCATTCATCGGATAGCTGTATACATAAAAAATGGGAATGGTGCTGATTTGGTCGATCTGCGCATCCGAGCAGTTGACAATCTTGATAATTGCACAAGCGCGAAGCGCGATCATCATTTCAAAATAATACCGTTCCTTTTCCGCGTTGATGCCAATAATGCAGATAGACGCAGTATAACCATGCTCTTCAAGGCATTCGCTAAGGCTTGACAGAAAACCCAGCGTGGTTTCAAAGGCAGGCGTCAGCGCATTGACAAACACGCCGACAATCCGCGTTGTCCGGGAGCGAAGCGATTTTGCGAAGGGGTTAGGCATATAGCCCAGCTCGGCAGCCGCATCCAGAACGCGCTTTCTGGTACCCTCTGAAATTCTTGTGTTCCCATTCATCACGCGCGACACAGTGGACGGCGATGTCTGACATCTGCTGGCGATATCCCGGATCGTGGCTTTCCCGTCGTTTTTCATGCTGCTGACCCTTTCTTCATAGCCTTCAACGTCATTATACTTCCTGTTCGTGCAACTGTCAACCATATGTTGCATAGTTGCACACTCATTTGCACAAAGAGATCGATCTGTTTATGCTTTTTTATTCGTTTTTTACCATCCTGTATTGACACAGGCGATATAGCTGTGGTATTCTATCACCAGAAAGTGCAAACGATTTCACGCTCAGGGAGGCGATTATCACGCTGCAGTCATCAAAACGTGTGCGGGGATCTGTCTGGACGCCTTCCTTTATTCTGATGTTTGGTTATTCGTTGCTGAGCAATGCCGGATTCTTTATGACCATGCCGGTTCTGCCGCGTTACGCTGTAGAAAGCGGCATGTCCCTGGCGGAGGCTGGGCTGCTGACGGGGATCTTCTCGATTGTGGCCATTTTTGCCAGGCCGGTCGCCGGAATCCTGACCGACCGCCGGAATCGCAAAAAGCTGCTGATGCTGTTTTCCACGCTGGTCAGCGCTGCCTCCTTTGGCTATGGCCTTTTCCGCGATGTACCGTATCTGTATGCGTGCCGAATTCTGCACGGCGCCTGCTATGCCATCAGCAGCACGGTACAGATCTCCATCACAACGCAGCTGCTGCAAAAGGAGCGCATGGGTGAAGGCATGAGCCTCATGAGCATGTCCCAGATTCTCGCCATGTCCATCGCGCCGAATCTTGGGCTAACCCTGTCCGGCACCATCGGTAACCAGAATGTTTTTCTGATTGCCGGCGGATTGAGTGCCGCCTCCGTTGTCTGCTGTCTGTTCCTGAAGAATACCTCCGCTTCCGCCCCCGACCCTGCGGCGCATGAAGCAAAGCCCTTCCGCATTCAGTCTCTCTTCGCAGTGGATCTTCTTCTGCTTGCACTCATCAGCGGTCTGTTCTCGCTGATGAATGGCGTTGCCTCCTCCTATCTGTCCATGCTGGGAGATGAGCGCAACATCGTCAATATCGGCATCTTTTTCACGATTTCCTCGGTGGCGGTGCTTTTGATCCGCCCCATGGCAGGCAAGCTGTTTGACCGTCGCGGCCTGACCGTCATCCTGGTGCCCTGTCTGATTTTCGGCAGTTGCGCCATGATTTGCACAGGACTGGCCGGCAGCATCAGGGTCATTGTGGTCGCGGCGCTCCTGAAGGGCATTTCGCAAAGCGCGGGGCAATCCTCCGTGCAGGCGGAATGTGCCAGAAGATCCAGTGAAAAGAACCGGGGCGTGGCGATGTCAACCTGCTATCTGGGCAGCGACCTGGGCAACAGCATCGGCGCCTCACTGGGCGGCTGGCTGTCCGCCGCCTATGGCTATGGCAGCATGTTTATCATCGTCGGAGGATTGGTCGCCTCCGGTTTGGGAATGTATGCAATTCAGCTCCGGTTTGACCGGAAGAAAGGCAGGTAATCTCCTATGCCCTATGTGAAGACCCCCGACGGCATTGACATTTTTTACGAGGACTGGGGAAGCGGCAATCGGTTTGTATTTACCTCCGAAATATACATTGATTACTATTGTGCGTATACCCGTGAGCTGGCCAAGCGGGGCTATCATGTAATCGCGGTGCAGATGCGCGGCTATGGCAAATCCTCCCGTGTTCCCCAGACTGACGATATTGCGGAGCATTGGCTTCCCGATATGCTGGCAGTGGCCGACCATGTGGGTGCGGAAAGGTTTGCCTATACCGGCATATCCCACGGTTCGGTGCTGGGCTGGCAGCTGATGCGCGAGTATCCCGAACGCATCCTCGCCTTTGCCGGCGTCGTGTGCGGGCCCAACTTCAAGAACGGCCACTTCTCCGGCGGCGCCGCCCGAGCCCGAGATGCAGCCCGCGGTGAAACCGAGGAGGGCTGGAAGGAGCGTTGCGAGGAAACGCGCAGAGGAATCCTGGAGCATGACCGTCCCTACACCACGCCCTACTGGCGCGAGCAGCTGCACATCCTGGCGGATTATGAGTATGAGCACAGCATGAGCCTTGACCCGCAGGAGCGCCGCATGCACTTCGGTCATGGCGTGGATGACGGCATGAAAACTGAGGAAGAGCTGATCGCCTGGATGAAAACGGTCAAAACCCCCTGCATTCTGCTGGGCGGAATGCAGGACGTCATCATCCAGCCCGAAGCCATGTTCCGCACGGTGCGCTATGTGCCGCACTGCAAGCTGGTGCTGTATCAGGATTCTGATCATGGCGTGACCCTGTGCCATGGACAGGATCTGTTGGAGGAAGTGGATCGTTTCTTTGCCGAGCGGTGCAGCTTCTGACCCCCGCCCCATTGTATCTGATCCGATCGATGTATCGGATAATATGTAAGGAGGTTATCCCATGAAGGCAATATCCCGGATTCTTGCATTGGTTCTGGTTCTGGCTATGGCTCTGGCCATTGTTCCGGCCACTGCGGAGGAAGCTCCTCAGCGCGGCGGCACTGTGACCATCGCCTTCCCCGCGTCGCTGACAAACATTGGCTTCCCCGTAGCCGGCGGCGTACAGCCCCTCTGGGCTTCCAAGCCTGCGATTGAAATGCTTGCCCGCTACGACGAAAACGGTCAGATCAAGGGCTGGCTTGCCAAGGAAATCCTGGTGGATTCCGACAACCTGGAGGTTACCCTCAAGCTCCAGGAGGGCGTGAAGTATCACGATGGAACGCCCTTCAACGCGCAGGCTGTGTGCGACGTGTGGCAGATTTACATTGATAACGGCAGCGCCTCCGCCTATTTTGGCAATGTGGATTCCTTTGAAGCCGCAGGCGAATACGAGGTCAAAGTGAAGCTCAACGAATGGCGCACCAGCACCGTCGGCAACCTGTGCATCGAATGCGGCGTGATGATCTCTCCCACCGAGTTCAAGCGCGTGGGCCTGGAAGGCATCTATGGCAGCGTTGTCGGCACCGGCCCCTTCAAGATGAGCCGCTATGACATCGCGGAAGGCATCGAATACGTCCGCAATGAGGACTACTGGATCGAGGGCCAGCCCTATCTGGACGGCATCAACATCCTGTTCTTCACCGAGGAAAGCACGGGCGAGAATATCTTCAACACCGGCGATGCGCAGGTCATCTTCGGCGTGTCTGCCAATCTGGCCCGCCGCCTGGAGCGCAACGGCTTCGAGAAGATCTGCAACAACGCCTGTATTTCCCCCACCATGACCGGCATCTACTTCGCCAGCGGCAATCAGGACGACCCCATCAGCAAGCTGGAGGTTCGCCAGGCCTTCTCCTACGCCCTGGACAAGCAGGCCCTGTGCGATACCTTCGCCTCCGGTGTCGGCTTTGTGTCCGAGCAGCTGGCCATTCCCGGCAGCAAGGAGTACAACCCCGATGTGAAGGGCTATCCCTATGACCCCGAAAAGGCCAAGGCCAAGCTGCAGGAGGCCGGTTACGGCCCCGGCGAATGCACCATCACCCTGTACTACCAGCCTGTGAACGAGGACATGTTCGTAGCCGTAAAGGGCATGCTGGAGAAGGTTGGCTTCAATGTGGTTGGCGATACCCGCACCGGTAATGTAAGCCGCAACATGGTTGGCACCACGGATCCCTGGACCTGCTGCGCCTTCTTCTGGGCGCCCACCACGGTGGAAACCTGGCACCTGTTCTTCGGCAACCCGCCGATCGTTTACGCGATCAACACCATTGATATGGAAGCCGCAGGCATCTTTGACTGCTACAATCGCTGCCTGACCTCCAAGACAGCCGAGGAACAGAAGGCGGCCATGATGGAGCTTCAGGTGCTGTGCACGGACGAATATTGCCTGTACACCCCCATGTTTGACACGCCTGCCCTGATCAACTTCTCCGACGGCACAGTGCGCGATCACGGCATGGCGCAGACCTGGGTTTGCGAATGGACGCCGGAAGCCATGTGGCTGGCTCAGTAAAGACAAATGCGCAGCCGGGTGGGCAGCAACCTGTCCACCCGGCCTTCCCCTTTTCCCCCATCAGGCATCAGTACATGGAGCGTGTATCATGGGACGATTTATTTTGAAGAGGCTTTGGCAAACTCTGATTATCCTTCTGCTGGTTTCGGTCGTTGCCTTTATGCTGATCCAGTTTATCCCTGGTGATCCGGTGTATGTGATGCTTGGAGAAAACATTTCCAAGGAGTATCACGATACGGTTTATGAAAGCATGGGGTTGAATCAGCCTTTGACAACCCAGTATTTCAACTGGCTTGGGAATATGCTCCGCGGCGACATGGGCTATTCCTATCATTTCCGCAAAAATGTGAACCAGCTGATTGCCTCCCGTCTGCCCGTTACCCTGACGCTGGGCATCATTTCCGCCGTAGTCAGCGTGGTTCTGGGTGTGTTCTTCGGCGCCGTCACCGCTGTAAAGCGCGGCACCGCAACCGACACAACCCTGACCGTTCTGGCCAATATCGGCCTGGCTACGCCAAGCTTCTGGATTGCCGTACTTCTGGTCTACATCTTTTCTGTGAAACTCGGGTGGTTGCCCGCCGTCGGCTTTACGCTGCCGTGGGTCAATTTCCAAAAGAGCATCCGGCAGATGATTCTGCCTGTGATCTGCATGAGCATGGGCGGCGTTGCCTCCTACACCAGGCAGATGCGCTCCAGCATGCTTGAGGTTATCCATCAGGATTATGTCCGTACCGCGCGCTCCAAGGGGTTGCCTGAGAACAAGGTGATCTGGCGCTACGCGGTCAAGAACAGTCTCATTCCCATTCTCACCATGGCCAGCACCACGCTGCGCGGATGCATCGGCGGATCGGCGATTATTGAAACCATGTTCAACATCGTCGGCATGGGACAGATCATGGTGATAGCCATTAATTACTGCGATTATCAGCTGCTTCAATCCAGCTTGTTTTTTATGGCGGGCATCACCTGCCTGTGCAATCTGATCGTGGATATCGCGTATGCCTATGCGGATCCGCGGATTCGCCTGGAATAAGGAGGGACGCGGATATGCTGCAAAAAGCGCGTAAGTTTTGTACTGTCCTGTTCAGCAGGAAAATCGTGTTGGTCTCCGCCTTGGTGATTCTGTTCTTCGCCATCTGCGCCATTGCCTCTCCGCTGATGGCTCCCTGCGATCCCTATGAGCAGGATTTGTCCCGCCGTCTGGAGGGCGTTTCCAGCGAGCATTGGCTGGGCACCGACCAGCTGGGACGCGATCTGTACAGCCGCATTGTGTACGGCTCGCGCGTTGCCTTTATGGTCGGCATTCTTGCCGTGATAGCGGCTGCTGTCATGGGCTGCGCCATCGGCCTGGTATCAGGCTATTTCGGCGGATGGGTCGATCAGGTGCTAATGCGCCTGATGGAAGCGCAAATGTCGATTCCTCCGCTGATCCTGGCATTGGCTCTCGTTGCTGTCTTTGGACGGAGCATTCCCATGCTGATCTTCGTGCTGGGTGTTTCTGCCATCCCCAATTTTGCGAGAATGATGCGCGGTCAGGTATTAAGCGTGCGTGAAATGGACTATGTGGCTGCCAGTCGAATCCGCGGCAACTCCAATACGGCCACCATGGTGCGTCATATTCTTCCCAACTGCATTTCGCCCATCATCGTGATCATGACCCAAAGCATTGGCGGCTCCATCCTGGCGGAGGCCTCCATGAGCTTTCTGGGCGCGGGAATTGTTCCCCCAACAGCATCGTGGGGGGCTATGGTCAACGACGGTTACAGCTATATTTACGACGCGCCGCTGTTTGCGCTGGCCCCGGGCGTGGCCATCATCCTGCTGGTGCTTGCCTTCAATATCTTTGGCGACGGCCTGCGTGACGCGCTGGATCCCCGCCTGCGCGGCGCGCTTTAAGGAGGAGCTATGGGCGAGAATTTGCTTGAATTGCGCGGATTGCAAACCGTGTTCCATACACGGGAGGGGCTTGTTCGCGCGGTGGATGATGTTTCTCTTTCCGTCCAGCCCGGAGAAATCATCGGCATTGTGGGAGAATCCGGCAGCGGAAAATCCGTATCCATGATGAGCATGATCAAGCTCATTTCGATGCCTCCAGGAGAGATCGTCAAGGGCGAGGCCATCTTCGAGGGACAGGATATCCTCCGCTACGAGCAGAAGAGTCCCGAGCTTCAGAGAATTCGTGGCGGCGGCATCTCCATGATTTTCCAGGAGCCGATGACTTCGCTCAACCCTGTGATGACCATCGGGCAACAGATTGAGGAAAGCATTCTACTCCATCTGAAATATACCAAAGCGCAGGCAAGGGCGCGAGCCATCGAGCTGCTCGGCATGGTGGGTATCCCTGATCCGGAAAGCAGGATCGACCATTATCCCAACCAGTTTTCCGGGGGCATGCGTCAGCGCGTGATGATTGCCATGGCCATTTCCTGCAACCCCAAGCTGTTGATTGCCGACGAGGCCACTACTGCCCTGGATGTGACCACGCAGGAGCAGATTCTCAACCTGCTGCGGGATATTGTCCGGCAAACGAACATGGCGCTGATCATCATCACGCACAACCTGAGCATCATTGCCCGCTACGCCCAACGGATATACGTCATGTACGCAGGCAACATTGCCGAGCAGGGCCGCAGCGAGGAGCTTTTCTATCATCCCAGCCATCCATATACCATGGGGCTTTTGCGGGCGATTCCCCGGCTGGACAGCGACAAATCCGCCCGGCTGTTGTCCATTCCAGGCGCGCCGCTGAACCCTGCACAAAAGACCGGCTGCTGTCCCTTCGCGCCGCGCTGCCCCTATGCCGTTGACAGGTGCAGGCAACCCGTCATGCCAACGCCGCAAATTTATTCGGACACGCACCGGGCTGCATGCTGGTTCCGCCGCGAGGAGCTTCATGGCGGCCTTGCGCTGGAAAAGGCCCATACGCATCCGGTGGCCGATAAGCCCCTTCTGGAGGTTCGCCAGCTGTGCAAGTACTTCCCCGTCACCAAAGGAATTACGCGCAGAAAGGTTGGCGATGTGAAGGCGCTGGATCACGTCAGCTTTACCATTCGCCAGGGTGAAACCTTCGGCCTGGTGGGCGAGTCTGGCTGCGGCAAAACCACCCTGGCCAAAACGCTGCTTCGCCTGTACGACGCCACCAGTGGAGAAATCATCTTCAAGGGACAGAACATCGCCCCCCTGAAGGAACGCCATTTGCGTGAACTGCGGCGAGAGGTTCAGTTTATCTTCCAGGATCCGTACGGCTCCCTTGATCCGCGGCAGACTGCCGGCAATGTGGTGGGCGAGGCCGTTCGGGTTCATCATCTGGCGAAAACCCGCAAGGAGTATGAGCGCCGGATCGACGAGCTGTTTACGGCCGTCGGCCTGGATCCTGCCCTGAAGAACCGTGCGCCCCACGAATTTTCAGGCGGTCAGCGGCAGAGGTTGTGCATTGCCAGCGCATTGGCCTCTGATCCAAGCTTTATCATCTGCGACGAGCCCATCTCCGCGCTGGATGTATCCATCCAATCCCAAATTCTGAATCTGCTGATTGATTTGCAGGCAGAGCGCAACCTAACCTATCTTTTCATCGCCCATGATCTGTCCGTTGTGCGCCATGTGAGTGACCGGATCATGGTGATGTATCTGGGCACTGTGATGGAGATTGCACCTTGGCAGGACCTGTATGAGCATCCGCTACATCCCTATACCAAAGCTCTGCTGTCCGCCATCCCGGTTCCCGACCCTGTGGTAGAGGCAAATCGCCCCAGCGCCCCCATTATCGGCGAGGTGCCCAGTCTCATCAATCGGCCCTCCGGCTGCGTGTTCCATAATCGCTGTCCATATGCCACTGAGCGCTGCAAAAAGGAATTCCCGCCGCTGCAGGAGGTTAATGAGGATCACATCGTTGCCTGCTTTGAATGGGAAAAGCTGATTTAATTCTATTCTCAAATGAAAATGGCGCAAGATACGAAGCGAATTTTTCATTCTGGCTAGCGGGAATGGAACGAGGCGTAGCAGCGCTACGTCGAGTGGAATGAGCGAACGCCAGAATGGAAAAGGCGCGAGTGGATGTGCCTGTTGAATTTGAGAATAGTATAAGCCAATGCCGCACAAATGTGTTGATGCGGTGGCAAATGCGCTTTTCTTCAGACGCAATGACGGATTTTGACGGTTCTTGTATCTTTGTCACCGGGCTTATACAAACCATGCATTCAAGGACATGTATACCCACATAAACGAGGCGGCCTGCAGACAATCCTGCTCTCCGCCTCGTTTGCTATCCAGCCATCCAGTCACGCCAGGATGGTTTGCATTTAGCCGCCTCCAGATGGAAAATTTCTCTTGACTCTCCCATCATGTCAGGGCTTATGATCTATATGAGCTCAAAAACACAGCATGGAGGTACCGCAATGCTGAAAATCGGAGATTTCTCCAAACTGGCCAGGGTCAGCATCCGGATGCTGCGTCACTATGACGAAATTGGCCTGCTCCGCCCCGTCCATATCGATGCGATGACCGGCTATCGGTATTACGCGGCCAGCCAGTTGATTACCGCGGGACATATCACTGCCCTGCGGGAAATGGGCTTCGGCCTGGCGGAAATCAGCGCATTCCTGAACGCATCAGACCAGCCTGAACGGCAGGAGGAACTGCTTTTGCGCAGGCAGAAGGAGCTGGAGGAGGAAGCCCGTCAAACCGCATACCGACTGACGCTGCTGGCGTCAGCCCTCAGACGACTTGGAAAGGAAGACACTGCCATGAAATATGATGTGAACGTGAAAACCCTGCCCCGGCGTTATGCCGCTACGGTTCGTATGGTGATTCCCTCCTATGCGCAGGAGGGGATCCTGTGGAACACCCTGATGTCGGAAACCGCCCAGATGCATCTGGTCTATGACAACCCATGCTACTGCTGCGCGGTGTTTCACGATGCGGAATTCCGGGAGGCGGATGTGGAGGTGGAGGTGCAGCAAACCCTCCAGGGCGAATATGCCGATACAGAGCATGTCCGCTTCCGCACGCTGCCGGAGGTGACCGTCGCCACAACGATGGTGCATGGCCCCTATACCCTCATGGACGAGGCCAACGCCGCCGTTGCCGCATGGGTTTCCGAAAATGGATATGCCTTCGATGGCCCCATGTTCAACATTTACCACGTTAGCCCCCATGAAACGCAAAATCCGGAGGAATACGTCACCGAAATCTGCTATCCCGTGCGGAAAGCATAACCCCACGTCAAGGACAGGAGCAATCATGTTCCTGCCCTTTTTTGTCGTCCGGCAGTTTCTCCCATCAAAACAGACCGGCGCCGGTTTTTCCCCATGCTCGGAGGATAACCTGTGGAAAACCTGTGGAAACTGTGGATAAATCCTATGATATTTCCTTTCCGCAGCTGTGTATAACTTTCCTGTACGGAACTTTTATACCTTTCACAGCCTCCGTAATCCGTTGATTTTTCTTGCTTTCCGAAACCGACTTTTGGTCGGTTTTCACTTTTTTGCGGATGTTTCCACAATCCACAGTCTGCGGTCGGTTCTTTGTTTCAGAGAAGTCCTTCATGTGGATAACCCATGTGTAAAAAAGGAGGGCCGTCCTCCCCTTTTCGGAAGGAACAGCCCCATTATTGCCCCGCCCTCAGTTGTCCGCTTCTGTCGAAGCCACGGGAGCAATTTCCTTGGGCACCCAGCCGCTGAACTCGGTCAGCTCAGGGCTACTGGTCACATCAATGTCGCCGCCCCGGTCGTTCAGGGTCTTTTTCACAATGAACAAACCCATGCCATGTCCCGCGGCCTTGGTGGTAATGCCTGCGCCAAAAATGGCCTTCTGACTCTTGAGCGGAATCATAGGCCCGGTGTTTGCCACGCTGAAACGGTAGGAGCGCAGGTCTTCAGTGAGGGTAATGCGCAGCCTGCGTCCCACGGGCTCCACTTCCTCCAGAGCGTCCAGGGCATTGTCAATCAGGTTGGACAGCACCTTGCACATCTCCCAGCCCGGTACAGGCAGATCCTTCCACGCGGACTGGATGTTCACTTCGGCCTGCACGCCGGCCTTGTCGCAGGCGGCCAGCTTCACCTGCAAAAGGGCGTTGATGGCCGGATTGGCGGTTTTCATCACGCGGCTGACGGCGGTAATCGCGCCGTACACCTTCTCAATATAGGCGTTGGCCTCGGCGTATTCCTCCATCTCCATCAGGCTGTATACCACCTGGAGGTGGTTGAGGAAATCGTGCCGCTGGGCGCGCAGGGTGTTGTTCAGGCTTTCCATGGCCTCAATTGTGCTGTCCATATCGTCCAGTTGGCCCACCAGCCTGCGGGTGGACAGTGCCTCGCGGATGTCAACCACTGCGCCCCACACCACCACTGACGCGGCAATGACCAGAATATACTTGGCCATGAGCGTGTCCAATTCCGCATGGGGCACCAGCAGCACATACAGCACCATGCCCACCACCAGCCCCACCTGCAGGGCATTGGTCACAATGGCGATGTTGGAAACCTTCTTAACGTTCACATTGCGGCCGATGGGTTTCATTTTGCCTTTCCTTTCCGCACCTGGTGGTTTTTCAGAATGGTTGCCTCATGACCCATGTTGGACGGGAAGTAGTACTGCCTGCCGCGGCACTCCGGCGGCATGTATTCCTGTCGGACCCAATGGTCGGGATAGTCGTGGGGATATTTGTAACCCTCGCCGCTGCCGATGCGCTCGTGTCCGCCGTAGTGGGTGTCCCGCAGATGCACCGGTACCGGGCCAAAGCCGCCCTTTTCCGCATCTGCCAGGGCTGTGTCCACGGCCATCACCACACTGTTGGATTTCGGGCTTTCACACAGGGCGATGATGGCCTGTGCGATGGGCAGGCGCGCCTCCGGCATGCCCACCGTTTCCAGGGCCGTGGCAGCCGCGGCCGCCTGAAGCATCACCATGGGGTTGGCCTGGCCCACGTCCTCGCTGGCGTGGGCGATGATCCGCCGCACAATCAGCCGGGGATCCACCCCCGCGTAGATCAGACGGGCGAACCAGGCCAGGGCCGCGTCGCTGTCCGACCCCCGCAGGGACTTG
>CAMDVP010000018.1 GCA_945877525.1 uncultured Clostridia bacterium
GCCCCCTCCTGGTCGCGTACTTGCGCTTGCGCAGAACCAGACTGGCTCTCTTTCTCCGTCCCCCCCACCAGTCCACCCCCCCCCACGCGGCCGTTCCCCGCCCCCCAACACAGAGAGCAAAACAAGCAAGGGGTGGGGGGGGCCGGGCGCCCGCCGCCCCCGCGCGGGGTTTCCCAAGGGGCTGCGCCCCTTGGGCCTTGAAGGCTGAACCAATACATATTTTCCACGAAAGGAGTTTGAAGGATGGATAAGAAGGCATATCTGGAGCAGATTGACAGGGTCAACAGGGAGGGACGGTATAAGCCGGACTGGGATTCGCTGGCGACGCATCCGGTGCCCGCGTGGTACGGGGAGAAGCGGCTGGGCATTTTCCTGCACTGGGGGCCGTTCTCCGTGCCGGCGTATCACGACTGGTACGCCCGGAACATGTACATGAAGGGAAGCCCCGAGTACGAGCATCACCTGAAGCACTGGGGCGCGCACAAGGACTTCGGCTACAAGGACTTCATTCCCATGCTGACCATGGAGAAGTTTAACCCCGCGGAATGGGTGAAAGCCTTTGTGGACGCGGGGGCGGAATACATTGTGCCCGTGGCGGAGCACCACGACGGCTACCAGATGTACCGCTCCGAGCTGTCCCACTGGAACGCCGTGGAAACCGGCCCCCACCGGGATATGCTGGGCGATCTGCTGCTGGAGGCCGAGCGCGCCGGCATGACCCTGGGCGCGTCCTCCCACCGGGTGGAGCACTGGTGGTTCATGAACCACGGCCGGGAGATCGACAGCGACGTCAAGGAGCCCCTCGTCCAGGGCGACCTGTACTGGCCCGCCATGCCCGAGCCTGACCATCAGGACCTGTTCTCCACCCCCGCGCCCTCCGATGAATATATGACCGACTGGCTGCTGCGCTGCTGCGAGCTGGTGGACCGGTATCACCCCCGCATCGTCTACTTCGACTGGTGGATTCAGCACTCCGCCGTCAAGCCCTACCTCAAGCGCTTCGCGGCCTATTACTATAACCGCGCCGAGGAATGGGGCGGCTGCGTGATCAACTATAAGCACGACGCCTTCCCCTTTGGCTGCGCCGTGCCGGATATCGAGCGCGGGCAGTTCGCCCAGGCCAAGCCCTTCCTGTGGCAGTCCGACACCTCCACCATGCGCGGCAGCTGGTGCTACTCCGATGATCCCGAGCGCGCCAAGTTCAAGAGCGTGCAGGATATCCTGTGGGATCTGATCGACGTGGTGAGCAAGAACGGCCGCATGCTGCTGAACCTGGGCCCCAAGCCCGACGGCACCCTGGCGGAGAAGGATCTGGAGATTCTCCGGGGCATCGGCGCATGGATGCGGGTGAACGACGAGGCTATCCATGGCACGGGCGTGTGGCGCGTGAGCGAGGAGGGCCCCACCGAGGTGGTGGAGGGCCAGTTCGCCGACACCCAGTCCCGTCACTTCACCAGCGAGGACTTCCGCTTCACCTGCCGGGGCAGCAGGATTTACGCCATCGCCATGGCCTGTCCGGAGGATGGGGTGCTGCGCATCCGCTCCATGGCCGAGGCCGACGCCAGCCATAAGCCGCTGTTCCATGGCATCATCCGGGATGTGCAGGTGCTGGGCCACGAGGGAGAAACCACCTGGAGCCGCGACGGAGAGGCGCTGCAGGTGAACCTGGGAAGCGTCCGCAGCGACCTGCCCCTGGTGGTGCGGGTTACCGTGGACTGAGAAAAAACACGCAAGGGAGGAATCAGCATGCGCTTTACCAACGGATATTGGATGACCAAGCAGGAATACATTATGAACTGCGCCACCCAGTGCGTTCGGGTGACCCACGGGGCGGACAGCATGCAGGTGCTGGCTGCCTGCCGGCCTATACGCGGCAGGGGCGACATCCTCAACAGCGGCAACCTGACCGTGACCTTTACCGCCCCCAGGAAAAACGTGATCCGCGTGCAGGTGACCCATTTCGCCGGCGCTGCGCTGAAGGAGCCCCGCTTTGAAATCAATGAGGAGCCCGTGCAGCCGGTTATGGCGGAGGACGGGGCGTACGCCTCCTTTACCAGCGGCGCGCTGACCGCCCGGGTGCACAAGGGCGAGGGCGGCTGGCAGGTGGATTATCTGGCCGACGGCCGGGTGCTGACCTCCAGCAGCGGCTTCCGCGGCATGTGCCACGCGCTGAAAAAGGAGGAGGGTCCCTGCTCTCTGTATCCCCACGGCCAGGGCTACATGATGGACTCCCTCATGCTGGACGTAGGCGAGTGCGTTTACGGCCTGGGCGAGCGCTTCGGCGCGTATGTGAAGAACGGCCAGACCGTCGATATGTGGAACGCCGACGGCGGCACCGCCAGCGAGCTGGCCTACAAGAACGTACCCTTCTATATGACCAACCGGGGCTACGGCATCCTGGTGGAGGATACCAGCGATGTGAGCTTCGAGGTGGCCAGCGAAAAGGTGGAACGGGTGCAGTTCTCTGTTGAAGGCGAAACGCTGGTGTATGATGTGATTTACGGCGGCACGCCCAAGGGTATCCTGGATGTGTACACTGCCCTTACCGGCCGCCCTGCCCTGCTCCCGGCCTGGAGCTTCGGGCTGTGGCTGTCCACCTCCTTCACCACGGATTATGATGAGAAAACCGCCACCTCCTTTATCGACGGTATGGCCGAGCGGAGCATTCCCCTGAGCGTGTTCCATTTCGACTGCTACTGGATGAAAGGCTACAACTGGTGCGACTTTGAGTGGGATCCCGACACCTTCCCGGATCCTGTGGGCATGCTGAAGCGCTATCATGACAAGGGGCTTCACCTGTGCTGCTGGATTAACCCCTACATTGCCCAGGCCAGCCCCCTGTTCCGGGAGGGTATGGCGCAGGGATATCTGCTGAAGACCACAAACGGCGACGTGTGGCAGACGGACATGTGGCAGGCCGGCATGGCCATCCTGGATGTGACCAACCCCGCTGCCCGGGAATGGTACTGCTCCTGCCTGCGCCGCCTGCTGGATATGGGCATCGACTGCTTCAAGACCGACTTTGGCGAGCGCATTCCCGTGCGGGACATTGCCTATTTCGACGGCTCCGACCCGCTGCACATGCACAACTACTACACCTTCCTGTACAACAAAATGGTCTTTGACCTGCTCCGCGAGGTGCGCGGCGAGGGCGAGGCCATCCTCTTTGCCCGCAGCGCCACGGCGGGGGGCCAGCAGTTCCCCGTGCACTGGGGCGGCGACAACAGTGCCAGCTATATCTCCATGGCGGAAACCCTCCGCGCCGGGCTGAGCATGAGCCACAGCGGCTTCGGCTTCTGGAGCCACGACATCTCCGGCTTCGAGTCCACCGCCCCGGCGGATGTGTACAAGCGCTGGTGCCAGTTCGGCCTGCTTTCCAGCCACAGCCGGCTGCACGGTTCCTCCAGCTACCGGGTCCCGTGGCTGTTTGACGAGGAAAGCTGCGACGTGGTGCGCAAGTTTGCAAGCCTGAAGTGCCGCCT
Source organism: uncultured Clostridia bacterium (assembly GCA_945877525.1). Classification (GTDB taxonomy): domain Bacteria; phylum Bacillota; class Clostridia; order Christensenellales; family Aristaeellaceae; genus UBA11524. Next base: position 3,483 of record CAMDVP010000018.1, read on the forward strand.
GATGCCCTACCTGTATGCCGCGGCGGTGGAGGCCCACGAGCACGGTACGCCCATGATGCGCCCCATGCTGCTGGAATTCCCCGACGATCCTGCCTGCGACACCCTTGACCGGCAGTACATGCTGGGCGAAAGCCTGCTGGTGGCGCCCATCTTCCGGGAGGACGGCCGGGTGCAGTATTACCTGCCGGAGGGCGTGTGGACGAGCCTGCTCAGCGGTGTGAAGGCCGAGGGCGGCCGCTGGCAGACGGAAACCCACGACTTCATGTCCCTGCCGCTGATGGTGCGGCCCGGTACGGTGCTGCCCATCGGAAAAGTGGCGGACAGGCCGGATTACGACTACACCGACGGGCTGGAGTTGCATGTCTATCAGCTGCCCGAGCGTGAAAAGCGCGTGGTGCGGGTGCCCGACCTGCAGGGCCGGGTGGCCGCCACCTACACGGTGACCATGCGCGGCGGCGAGGCCGTGGTGGAAACGGACAGCAATAAGCCCTATACGGTGATTGTGCACGAATAATCCATCGCGGGGCGGCGCCGGGCAGGAAAAGCCTGTGTGCCGCCCCGGCTTGTTTTGGGGGCGGGATGCAGCCTGATACTGTTCTCGCTTAAGATGATTGCTTTGCCGAAGGCAGAGGTTTCGCGCCTGCGGAGGCGAAATCCTTTTGCTGCATACGAAAGAGATGCCTTAGAAACAAATAAGTATAAGGCAGCGTCGTATGAAAGCCGGGAAAAACACCGTGGGCGGATTTTCCGTTCGCAGGATGACAAGCGCCCGGGATTATGATATAATTCCCTTACACGCGGCGGCGCTTTTGCTTCGCAGGCCGAATGCGCCGGGCTTAACTGGCAAAGGGCATGCAGCCGCATGCTTCGGGAGGGATACCTTATGAAGGACAAGCCTTATATTCTCCTGGTGGACGACGACCCGAACATTTCCCGTCTGGTGCAGCTGTATCTGGAAAAGGAGGGCTTTGAGGTCAAATGCGCCGACCGGGGCGACGACGCCCTGGCCCAGTTCCGCCGCATGCCCCCCGACCTGATGCTGCTGGACGTGATGCTCCCCGGCATGGACGGCTGGCAGGTGCTCAAGGCCGTGCGCAAGACCAGCAGCATTCCGATTATTATGCTCACCGCCAAGGACGAAACCTTCGACAAGGTGCTGGGGCTGGAGCTGGGGGCAGACGACTATATCACCAAGCCCTTCGACTCCAAGGAGCTGGTGGCCCGGGTGAAGGCCGTATTGCGCCGCACCCAGGGTGCGGATGAAGAAAAAACCGATCTGCTTTCCTTCCCCGGGCTGACGGTGAGCCTGAGCCAGTACGAGGTGCATTATCAGGGCCAGAAGGTCGAAATGCCCCCCAAGGAGCTGGAGGTGCTGTATTTCCTGGCCTCCCATCAGAACCAGGTGTTCACAAGGGAGCAGCTGCTGGAGCAGGTGTGGGGCTTCGACTTTTTCGGGGACAGCCGCACGGTGGATGTGCACATCAAGCGTCTGAGGGAAAAGCTGCCCGACTGCGAGCAGTACGGCTGGTGCATCCGCACGGTATGGGGCGTGGGCTACAAGTTTGAAATGAAGTGATGCGGCCATGATTCGACAGGAACGCAACATGTTTTCCCGGATCATGTCCATGGTCATGGGCGTGATTCTGCTGGTCACGGTGGGGCTGACCAGCGTGTGCTGGATGACGCTGCGCAACCAGCAGATTAACGCCCGACTGAAGGACCTGACCAAGGAGGCCCGGGAAATCGCCTATCTGGCCGCGCAAAACAGCGCCTCGACCGCCGGACTGCTTTTCGGCACGGGCACTGCCACCACCCAGTATATCCGCTGGAAGTCCCAGCAGGTGTATGAGGAATACGGCGCGTACATCGTGGTGGTGGACCGCCGGGGCCGGGTGATGAACAACTTCGAGACGGTGTATGCGGAGGATCCCGACTTTGTGAATTCCCTCAACGGCGCGGACATCAGCGCCGCCCTGGCGGTGGTACTGGGAGGCGGCGAGGTGGCCCTGCGGGTTACCCTGGGCTCGTCCCCCGCGTTTATGGTGGGCGTGCCCTTTGTGCAGGACGGCGTGGTGCAGGGCGCCGTGCTGATCCAGACCAAGGCGCAGACCATCGAGGGCGGCATGGCGGAGCTGATTGCCCAGGTGGTTCTGGTGGCCTCCATGGCCATTTCCATATCCGCTACGCTGGTGTTTATCTATGTGCGCTCGGTGATGCGCCCCCTGAGCGAATTGACCCGCGCGGCCCGCGCCATGGCCGACGGGCACTTCAACGTGCGGGTGAATACCGAGGCTGACAGCCCGGAAATCGCCGAGCTGTCCACCGCCTTCAACAGCATGGCGGACAAGCTGGGGGATGTGGAGAGCAACCGCCGGGAATTTGTGGCTAATGTAAGCCACGAGCTGCGCAGCCCCATCACCTCCATCAGCGGCTTTGTCCAGGGGATGGAGGACGGCACCATTCCCCCGGAGGAGCACCCCAAATACCTGGCGCTGGTGGGGGATGAAACCCGCCGCCTGAGCAAGCTCATCGGAGATCTGCTGGCCCTGTCCCGGCTGGAGCGGGACGACGCGGCCCTCGAACTCAGCGAGTTTGACATGGATGAAATGCTGCGCCGGGCCATTATCCGAAGGGTGAACGACCTGGAGAAGAAAAAGATGGAGGTCGAGTGCTGCTTCCTGGCCGACCCCTGCATGGTGCAGGCCGACAGCGACCGCATTGAGCAGGTGGTGGTTAATCTGCTGGACAACGCCATCAAGTTTACCCCCGAGGGCGGGAAAATCACCCTGACCACCAGAATGGAAAAGGACACATGCTTTGTTACCGTGGCGGACAACGGCGTGGGCATTCTGCCGGAGGACAGGCAGCGGGTGTTTGACCGCTTCTTTACCGCCGACAGGGCGCACACCGCCGGCAAGGGTACGGGCCTTGGGCTGAGCATCTGCCAGCGGATCATGGAAATGCACGGGCAAACCATCCGCCTGGACGATACGGAGAGTGGCACCGCCTTCACCTTCACACTGAAAAAGGCGGAGAAGAGCGAGAGGCACGGCGGGGAAACGGAGCATACGCAGGAGCACATCGAAGCATAAAGGGGATGCAGGAGATGAAGGGGCTGGAGGAACTTCGCCGGGAACTGGACGCGGTGGATCGGGAGCTGGTGCGCCTGTTTGAACGGCGCATGGCCATAGCCGGACAGGTGGCGGCATGCAAAATCGCCGCGGGCCGGCCCGTGCTGGACCGCACCCGCGAGGAGGCGGTGTTGGCCTCCCGCGCCGCTATGCTGGAAAACCCGGCCTGGGAAACGGATGTGCGCCAGCTGTTTGAAACCCTGATGGCCCTCAGCCGGGGGGAGCAGCAGCGCATCATGGACGGACAGGAGGCGGACGGCCATGCTTGAGCGGCACATCTTCCTCATTGGCATGCCTGGCTGCGGCAAAAGCAGCCTGGGCAAAAAGGCGGCCTCCGTTACCCGCGTGCCTTATGTGGACACCGACCAGCGCATTACCGACGCGGTGGGCTGCAGCGTGAGCGATATGTTTGAGCGCTATGGCGAGGCGGCCTTCCGCAATGCGGAAACCAATGTGCTGATCCAGCTGACCCGGGAACAGCCCAGCCTGGTTTCTACCGGCGGCGGCATGGTGCTGCGGGAGAACAACCGCGCCATCATGCGAAACCACGGCGTCATTGTGCTCATAGACCGCCCGCTTGAGGACATCTTGGGCGACATCAAGCTGGACCGCCGGCCTTTGCTGGCCCAAAAGGGCCTTGGCGAGGTGGAACGGCTGTATCACGAAAGGATTGACATTTACCGCGCCGCGGCCGACTTTGTGCTGGACAACAGCCACGGCTATTATGCGGGGTTGAAGGACCTGGAAAACATCGTCCACCGCATGGGCGGATAAAAAGGAGACAGGCAAATGGACTATCGCTTTGAGCTGGTGGGAAAAATCGGCTCCATGGCCCTGATCCGCAAGGAGGATCAGGATATTGACTACAATATTTTCTCCCGCCTGGGGGCGGAGCTGAAGCCCGGGATGATCTGGGTAACCTCCGGCGCGACGGAGATCGGCCGCCTGGACTACATCAAGCGCACCGGATGCGAGCTGTGCGGCGACCCTGAGCAGGACAAGACCGACTATGCCGCCCAGGGCCAGAGCATCCTGATGCAGAACTACCGGCAGTTTATCGCGCCGGAGTACGGCGTGCGGCAGCTGCTGGTGGAACACACCCACTTCAACGACCCGGAAAAGCGCGAGCATATCCGCCGCCTGCTCATCCGCGCCGCCCAGCAGAAAACCATCCCCATCGTGAACTACAACGACCCCGTCAGCGACGAGGAAAACCGCAAGATGGAGCTGGCTGCACGCCGCCAGCAGGGCGGCGAGGTGCACGAATGTGTGGATAACGACGAAACCGCCGCGGTGATCGCCTCCCTGGTGCATGCCAAAACCCTGGTGCTGATGACCTCCACCGAGGGTATCTATCAGAACCCTGCAGATCCTGCCACCCTGGTGCGGGATGTGACGGGCCGAACCATCGACGAGGTGGAGCGTGCTGTCCGCGCCCTGCAGGAGAACTGCGTGGGCGCCAGCCGCGCCGGGGCCAACGGCGCCCGGGCCAAGCTGGAATATGCCCTGCAGTCGGTTCGCGGGGGAACGACGGTGATTATCGGCCATGCCCGGCACCGCCTGTCCGACCTGGTCAACGGCCGGGTGCCCTGCACACGCATCGGTGTGGACGCATGAGTGAAGCGCTGTACAACGCCATCGGCTATTTCACGGACGAAAAGAAAATCATGGCCTGCCTGAGCGTGACCTGCGGCAGGGCGGACAGTGAGATGCACGCCCTGCGCGGCGTGGCGGACGAAACAGGCCGTTCCCTTTCCGAGGCCAGCCTGTATGATCTGGCCAGCCTGACCAAGCTCTTCACCGGGCTTGCGGCGCTGCGGCTGCGTGAGGAGGGACTGCTGGATATTGACCGCCCCGTGACAGCCTATGCGCCGCAGTTTACCCGTTTGGGAAGCATCACGGTTGCGCAGGTGCTGGGCTTTGAGGTGGCGCTTCTGACCCCGGAGCGGGTGGACGCGCAGGAAAGCCGCGAAGCGGGCCTTGTGCAGCTGTTTGCCATACAGGCCGCGCCTGCGGGGACAAGAGCCTATTCCGATATGCACAGCATGGTGCTGAAGTATGTCATTGAGGGCGCGGCGGGCGCATCCTATGAGGATGTGCTGCGCAGGTATATCCTTTCGCCGCTGGGCATGGGCGATACTTTCCTTTGGGTGCCGGAAAGGGAGCGCTGCCGCTGCCTGAGCTATGACCGGGAGCACCGCATCGAGGGCAGCCGGTGGATTGTCCGGGAGGGCGTAAGCTCCGGACGGCCCCACGACCCCAAGGCGCGGCTGCTCCAGCGCCCGGGGGACGCCTGTGGTCATGCGGGAATATTTTCTACCCGGAAGGATATGGTAAGGCTGTGCCAGGGCGTATTGCGGGGAGAAATCCTCCGCCCGGACAGCCTGCGCTTCATGGCGCAGAACCGTACAGGCCGTCCCCTGCCGGAGGGCGGCTATACGCAATACCTGGGCTGCCAGTGCTATGTGAAGCACCCGGTGCAGTATTTCTCCGAGATTCCGCTGTACATGTCGGACAGCGCGGTGGGGTTGAGCGGCTTTACGGGCAACCATGTGTCCATCGACCCGGAAACAGGTGTGTTTGCCCTGTTCCTGGGCAACCGGGTGCTGAACCGACTCAGCGTTCTTGTGCCGGAGAAGGGGCTGACCCGGGCTGATTACGGCCTTGCGGAGGATGGCTCGGGGCAGGTGCGCTGGATTGACGGCGAGGCTGTGTATTCCTCAGTCGATTATGTGCATCAGAAGGATGCGAAACTTCACGCTCCCATTGCTTCGCTTCTCCGCCTCCCGGCATGGCGCCGGGCGGGCAGTGAATGGCCATAAGCTGAGACAGGTTTTCCGCGCCCTCCTCCGTGGGGGGCATGGCGGGCATGAGTCCTGTGCATTCCGTGGCGGATTGGATGTCGGCAATATCGTAAAAGGTCTGATCGGGCTTTTTTCGCATAGGCGGCCTCCTTCCCTTGATAAGCATCAGCATGGCCCGGGAAGGAGCGGATCATGCTGGAAACCCGGCCTGGAAATGGGAAATCCTGCTTGCGCCGGATGCAAAAACGTGCTATGATGATTCTGTATGCAGAAAGCAAAAACAGAAGATCATGATTAGATACTCGAAAGGAGCGCCAACATGAAAAAGGCAAAGGTTATCCTGGACAAAGACTATGTGATCTCCGACATTGACAAGCGCATCTACGGCTCGTTCATCGAGCACCTGGGCCGCGCGGTGTATACCGGCATCTACGAGCCCGGCCATCCCACGGCGGACAAGCTGGGCTTCCGGCAGGATGTGGTGAACCTGGTGCGCCAGCTGAATGTGCCCATCACCCGCTATCCCGGCGGCAACTTCGTGTCCGGCTTCCATTGGGAGGATTCCGTGGGCCCCGTGGCGCAGCGCCCCCACCGGCTTGATCTGGCCTGGAAGACCACCGAAACCAACGAGGTCGGCCTGCATGAATTCTGCGACTGGGCCAGGCAGGCCAATACCGAGGTCATGTATGCCGTGAACCTGGGTACCCGCGGCGTGGACGACGCCCGCAACGTGGTGGAATACTGCAACCACAAAAACGGCACCTACTGGTCCGATCTGCGCGTGAAGAACGGCGCGAAGGATCCCTTCGACATCAAGCTGTGGTGCCTGGGCAACGAGATGGACGGCCCCTGGCAGATGGGCGCCAAGACCGCCTACGAGTACGGCCGCGTGGCCAACGAGGCCGCCAAGGTCATGAAGTGGGTGGACGATTCCATCGAAACAGTGGCCTGCGGCTCCTCCTCCACGACCATGCCCACCTTCGGTGAGTGGGAGTACACCATGCTCACCGAGTGCTATGACAACGTGGACTATGTGTCCCTGCACCGCTACTACGGCAATCCCCACAACGATACCAATGACTTCTTGGCCTCCACCATGGATCTGGACGAGTTCATCAAGACCGTGGCCTCCATCTGCGACGCGGTGAAGGGCAAGAAGCACTCCAAGAAGCAGGTCAACCTGTCTCTGGACGAGTGGAACGTGTGGTATCACTCCAACCAGCAGGATCAGGAGCTGTACAAGACCGAGCCCTGGGGCAACGCCCTGCCGCTGCTGGAGGATGTGTACAACTTCGAGGACGCGCTGCTGGTGGGCCTGATGCTCATCACCATGCTGAAGAACGCTGACCGCGTGAAGATCGGCTGCCTGGCCCAGCTGGTGAACGTCATTGCCCCCATCATGACCAGCAAGGGCGGCGGAGCCTGGGCGCAGACCATCTTCTACCCCGTGATGGCCGCCAGCAACCTGGGCCGCGGCAAGAGCCTGCTGCCGCAGATCACCTGCGAGAAGTTCGACACCAAGCACTACAACGACGTGCCCGTGGTGGACGCGGCGGCTGTGCTGAACGAGGACGGCGGTGTGACCATCTTCGCCGTGAACCGCGACCTCAAGGAGGACGTGGCGCTGGACTGCGACCTGCGCTCCTTTGGCGACCTGCATGTGGTGAGCCACACTGTGCTGCATCATGACGACATGAAGGCCATCAACACCGAAAGCAACCCCAACGAGGTGAAGCCTGTGGAGGTTGGCGCGCCCAAGCCCGGCGAGGCTGTGCTGCTGCCCGCCGCCAGCTGGAACGTGATTCGTCTGGCCAAGTAAACGGCCCGCGGAATGGCCCGCCTGCTCCACAGCTGATTTCCTGTGGAAATCTGCTGCCCTACCTGAGCCGGTAGGATCAGGCAACCCAAAGACCAGAGGGTACTGCCGGGGGTCAGGCAGCATTTACCCATTGCAAAGAATTTCCTAAAGGCACAAGATTCCAACCGAATTGGTGGAAGTTTGTGCCTTTTTCATACTGTCCTGCATGATTATTGATTAAATGGTTTTGCCCCTGCGGAGACGAGCGGTGGGTCTGGCGATCAGCACCGCTTTGTTTCCGATTTTTGCCCTTGGCAGATTTGCCGCTGATTTCCTGAAATACACCGTTTCTCCAAAATGTTCGACAATACGCAAAATATGTTAAACAAATTCATCGGATTCTATTGACAGCAGAAATCGGCTTTGCTATAATCAAACACGAAGAAATGTTGATTGTGGTTTGCAAATGGCCTAATAACACATAAATCGTCAGGATTTTACAGCGAGGAGGCTCCTGCCTGTGGTTACGACAATTCTCTCACCCTGCGGGATTCTGGGATATGGATTTCCGGAAGCATCCCTGCAGAAGGCCATGGCCCAGAAGCCGGACGCCATCATTGTGGATGCGGGAAGCACGGATGCGGGGCCACACAAGCTGGGGGCAGGCGTGGCCATTGTCAGCCGTCAGGCGGCCGGCATCGACCTGAAGCGGCTGATGACGGCAGCGCGTGAGGCAGGCATTCCGCTGATCATCGGCTCGGCGGGCGGCTCCGGCGCACGCAAGCATACCCTTTGGACTATGGACATTATTGAGGATATCGCCCATGAAATGAACTGGCAGGCCCGGGTGGCGGTTATCTATGCCGATATTCCCATAGACGCGGTACGCCGTGCCCGGGATGAAGGCCGCATTGAGAAAATGAGCCCCAATGTGCCCGACCTGACGGACGAGGCCCTGGCGCAGACCCACGGCATCGTGGCGCAAATGGGCGTGGAGCCCATTCTTCGGGCGCTGAAGGAAAAGCCGGATATCATCGTATGCGGCCGTGCCTACGATCCTGCTCCCTTTGCAGCCTTTGGCATATTGCGCGGACATGATCCGGCCCTGTGCCAGCACCTTGGCAAGATCCTGGAGTGCGGCGCCCTGTGCGCCGAACCCGGCACTACCAAGGACGTCATGCTGGGCCGGCTGGATGACACGGGGTTTGAGGTATGGCCGGCGGATGACTCCCGGCGCTGTACGCTGACCAGCGTGGCGGCCCATACCTTCTATGAGAAGGATCATCCCACCATGCTGCACGGGCCCGGCGTCCGGCTGGATTTGTCCCAGTGCCGCTTTACGCAGGTCAGTGAGGGCCGCATCCGGGTGACGGGCAGCCGCATGCTGGATACGCCCTATACCATCAAGCTGGAGGGGGCGCGCCTGGCGGCATACCGCACGTTTGTTTTGGCAGGCATCCGCGACCCGCTGCTCATCGCCTGCATGGACGAGGTGGAGCGTGAGGTTGTCCGCAGCGTGGACGCGTACTATGGCGGTCTGCCTGCAGAGGTGCAGATCAATTTCTATCACTATGGCAAAGACGCGGTGATGGGTTCCCTGGAGCCTACCCCCGTGGCAGGGCATGAAATCGGGCTGATGTTCGAGGTCATTGCCTCCACCCAGGAGATGGCCAACGCGGTGTGCGCCTCGGTTCGCTCCACCTATCTGCATTATGGATATCCCGGGCGCAAGTCCACCGCGGGCAATCTGGCCTTCCCCTTTGCCCCCAGCGATGTTCCCTTTGGGCCGGTCTATGCCTTCAGCGTGTATCACCTCATGCACGTGGACGATCCGCTGGCCTTCTTCCCCATGGAAATCAAGGAGGTGGGCGTATGACCCGTCTGTGCGACATGGCCCGGGTGCTCCGCAGCAAGAACAGCGGCCCCTTTGAGGTGACCCTGGACATCCTTCTGCCGGATGAAGCCAGCTACCTCCGGGTGCTTCACAGCGGCCTTCTGACAAAGGAAAATGTGGCCGCGCTGTATCATGTGCCGGAAAGCTGGATCTGTACGCTGGCCACCATGGACGCGGCGTACGGCATCAAAATCACCATGCTGCGGAGCATTTCCTCCGGCACGGTGGGAGACCGGGATGTATACGGCGCTCAGCAGATTGCGCCGCTGATGAACCTGATGATTCCCTGAAGGAAGAGGAGGCATGGACATGCTGGACCGGAAAAACCGCGCGCCCGTTTTGGACATGGGAGGGCCTACGCTGTCCGAACGTGTGCGGAGAAATCTGCATACACTGCGTCTGGATTGGGTGCTGTATGCCATGCTGCTGCCGACCATTGTGTTCTTCGTGATTTTCCGGGTGTGGCCCATCTGGAACATGCGACTGGCGTTTTTCACCTACAAGGCCAAAACAGCATGGGAGTGGGCCGGGCTGAAGTATTTCCAGCAGATTTTCGCCACGCCGCAGTTTGGCAACATTCTCAAAAACACGCTGATCATCAGCTTTATGAAGTATGTGCTGCTGTTCCCGTTTTTCGTGATCTTTGCCATCCTGCTGTCGGAAATGCGCATGCACCGCTGCCGGAAGGTGGTGCAGGTGATTTCCTACCTGCCGCACTTCCTGGGCTGGGTTGTCATTGCGGGCATCTGGATCAATTTCCTGTCCTATGACGGCGCGGTGAGCGAAATACTCTCCTGGTTCGGGGTGTCGCCCAGCAACCATATGACCAACCGTAACAGCATCCGGTGGATTCTCTTCCTTTCCGAGGGCTGGCGCTCCATGGGCTGGGACTCCATCATCTATTATACAACCATCATCGGCATCAGCCCGTCGCTGTACGAGGCGGCGGAAATGGATGGCGCCACCCGCCTGCAGGTGATCCGGCACATTGTTCTCCCGGCGCTGCTGGCTCCCATGTCCACCATGTTTATCCTCAATCTGGGTTATTTCATGAGCGCCGGCTTTGACCAGGTGCTGAACTTCTCCAATGCGGCCGTACAGAACACCATCGATATTCTTGATACCTACATCTATCGCGTGGGCATTCAGAACGGGCAGTATTCCCTGGCCAGCGCGGTGGGCCTGTTCAAGGGCGTGGTAGGCATGGTGCTGGTGCTCTGCACCCATGTGACAAGCAAAAAGCTGACGGGCGAGGGCGTTTGGTAAAGGAGGGAAACAGAAATGAAAAAAGGCAGCCTGGAAAGACGGCGCACCTTTTCCGTGGGACAGTTTATCCTGACGGCGCTGATGCTGCTGCTGGCCGCCACCATGCTGGTGCCGATTCTGAACATTGTGGCGAACTCCTTCTCCGACCCCATGAAAAGCCCGGGTATGAGCGGATTGCGGATCATTCCGGACGGGTTTTCCCTGTTGAATTACCAAATCGTGCTGTCCAATACAACGATTCTGCCGGCGCTATTCAATTCGGTCAAGATCACAGTCGTCGGTACGGCCATCAACATTTTGCTGACCACCATGGCCGCCTATACCCTCACCCGTCCCAAGCTTCTGTTCAAGAGGACCATCATGGTGTTTCTCATTATCATGATGCTCTTTGACCCCGGCACGGTGCCGGAATACCTGACCATCAAGCAGCTGGGGCTGATGGGCAGCCAGTGGTCGGTGATCCTAGTGACGGCCGTCAGCGTGTATTATCTGATTATCATGATGCGCTACTTCCAGGCCGTGCCGCAGGAAATCTGCGAGAGCGCGCTGATGGACGGCGCCGGGCACATGCGGCTGCTGTTTTCCATCATGATTCCCCTGGCCAAGGCGGGCATTGCCACCATTACCATGTTCTATGCCATCGTGCGCTGGAACGAGTATTTCCGCGCAGGCATCTATATCACCAAGAACTCCCAAACGACCCTGCAGGTGATTCTCCGCCAGTATGTGGTCAGCAACGACACCGCTACTCTGATTGGCGACAAGAACATCGGCAAATATGTGAACATCCTGGACTTCAATGCCCTGAAGAATGCCACCATCGTGGTGGCCATCGTACCGGTGCTGATTCTCTATCCCTTCGTGCTGAAATACTACACCAAGGATGTGCTGGCCGGCAGTGTGAAGGGCTGACAACGAAACTTTCCTCCGCAGTAGGGCGGGGGTGAGGATAAATAAAAGGAGGAACCAAGCATGAAAAAAATCATTTCCCTGCTGCTGACGCTGGCAATGCTGGCAACCCTGTGCACGGCCATGGCCGAACCGGCAGATGCGGCCATCGGCTCGCCGGATGCGCCGGTGACCGTTCGCTACCTGTGCAAGGATGTGGATCCCGCTGATGAGGACATCCAGGCCATGGCCACCCTCATTGAGGAAAAGATGGCTGCTCTCGGCCAGTACGTTGACCTGGTCATCATGGAAGCTCCCGCCGGCACCTACGCGGACGCGGTGCCGCTGGCCCTGTCCACGGGCGAACTGGAGGCTGACCTGGTGTACTTCCAGGGCGGCGATGAAACCTGCGCCAACCTGGGCCTGCTGGAGAATCTGACGGACTACATCGCCTCCTCTACCTATGTGAAGGAGCGCATGCAGGAGTACAACAAGGCCCGCCTGGCCAACTACCCCTACCTGCTGTGGCTGTCCCCCGCCACCATCTACATTCCGATCATGCGCGCCGATCACCTGGAGGCCATCGGCATGACCGAAACGCTTCAGAATGATCCCTCCGTGGAAAACTATCATACCGCCCTCAAGGCGCTGGTGGACGGCGGCTATGTGAAGTACGCCTTCTCTGGCGACGGCAGCATGACCCGCGCCAACCACATGTTCAACCATGCCTTTGGCGTGACCTCCACCATCATGAAGAATGACGACGGCAAGTATGTGTATTACATTGCCACCCAGGCGGAAAAGGATCTGCTGGCCTTCTACGCGCAGTGCTACGCCGAGGGGCTGATTGATCCCGACTACCTGACCAGCAAGTGGTCCGACGTGCAGAAGAAGTTCTATGCCGGCGATCTGGGCATGTTCTGTGCCACCCAGGGCGGCGTGGTGGATTCCTACTGCAAGAAGATTGTGATTAACCAGGGCGACGCCGCGCAGGGCGTGGTGCTGCCTCCCGCCGGCGGCGAGAGCTACATCTCCGTGTCCGTCGCCAAGGAAACCCGCGGCTTTGCCATCAACGCCGATTCTCCCAAGGAGGTCAAGGAAGCGGCCTTCGCCGTGCTGGACTTCATGGCCTCGCCTGACGGCCGCGTCATCGACAAGCTGGGCCTGGAAGGCGTGCATTACAACGTGGTGGACGGCCAGGTGGTGCTGACCGAGCGCTTTGACGAGTGGTGGTCCAAGTTCTGGGAAACCTTCGACGGCCTGGACGAAAACTTTGTGGACAAGTCCATCCTGATGTGCGATCAGGCATGGCAGTCCCTCGACATGGCGAAGCAGTACTACACTGAGGATGTGGACGTGGTGCTGCCCGAGGATATGGTGCCCTATTACGACTCCGTGTTCTCCCTGTTCAACGAGTATTCCACGGCCATCATCCTGGGCCAGCGCCCGGTGGACGACTTTGACGAGTTTGTCCAGCAGTATTACCAGAACGGCGGCGAACAGCTGGCCGAATACCTGGCAACGGTGCTTGAGTAAGGCTTGCAGCCATCGGGGCGGGGGAACCATGGGCTCTCCCGCCCCCGTTCAAAGGGCGGCAGGTCTGCCGGAGGCGCGATGCGGAAGGGCGCGTTTCCGGCAGGCACACGGCCTGATGGAAAACCGGACGAAAGGAACGGAGCATGATGAACGGACAGTTACTGTTGGAAAAGCTGTATGGCGGCTTTCTTGGCATGAATGTGGGCATCCGGCTGGGCGCGCCGGTGGAGCCCTCCATCTGGACGGTGGAGCGGATTGCCCGCACCTATGGGGACATTCGTGGCTATGTGAAGGAATACAAGCATTTTGCGGCAGATGATGATGCCAATGGGCCTGTGTTTTTCCTGCGGGCGCTGGATGATAATGCGGGTCAGGAGCCCACGCCCCAGCGGGTGGCGGAGGCGTATCTGAATTATGCGCGGGAAGGCATTGGCATGTTCTGGTGGGGCGGCTATGGCGTCAGCACCGAGCATACCGCTTATCTGAACCTGCTCAGCGGCATTCCTGCGCCCAAGTCCGGCTCCATCCGCCAGAACGGCAAAACCGTTGCCGAGCAGATTGGCGGGCAGATTTTCATCGACACCTGGGGACTGGTGGCAGCAGGGGACGCTCCCCGCGCGGCGCGCTATGCCCGTGCGGCTGCCAGCGTATCCCATGACGGTGAAGCCCTTCATGGCGCGGCCTTCATCGCGGGGTGCATTGCCCATGCCTTTGTGGAAAGCGACATGGAGAAGATCCTGGACGTAGGGCTGGCGCTTTTGCCCGAGGACAGCCTCTATGCGTGCGTAGTGCGGGCGGTGCGGGCCTTCCATGCCGCGCATCCAGAGGATGACTGGCATGCCTGCCGCCAGATGCTGGAGGAGGAATGGGGCTATGACCGCTATCCCGGCGTATGCCATATCATTCCCAACGCAGGCGTGTGCGCCCTGGCCCTTTCCTATGGCGCGGGAGACTTCTGCCGCACCATTGAGATTGCCACCATGTGCGGCTGGGATACGGACTGCAATGCCGGCAACGTGGGCACCATCGTGGGCGCATTGGGCGGCATCGGCGCCATCCCGGCCCACTACCGCGCCCCCATCAATGATGAGCTGGTGCTTTCCGGCGTATCGGGATATTTGAACATCCTGGACGTGCCCACCTATGTATGGAGCCTGGCGGCATGGGTATATCGCCTGCGGGGCGAGCCCGTGCCGGAGGCGGTGGCCGCCCATGTGCATCCGGGCGTGATTGATTTCGACTTTGCCCTGCCGGGCAGCACCCACGGCCTGTGTGTGTCCGACCCATGCCTTCTGCGCAGGCAGCATAAGGACGGCGCGCTGGAAATCATGTGGAACCGCATGAACCGCGGTCAGCAGGCCACGGTGTTCCTGAAAACCTTCTACCGTCGGGCAGACTTCAGCGATGAGCGCTACAAGCCGGTGTTTTCCCCCATTGCTTATCCGGGGCAGCAGGTTCATTTGGAAACAACCTTTGAAAAGTGGTATGGCGAGAGCGTCTGCGTTACGCCCTACATCCGGCGAGGTATCAGCGGACAGACGCAGCTGATGGAGACGCGCATTCTCCGGGAGGAGGGCGATTACAGCTTTGACTTTACCCTGCCGGAGGTGGAAGGCGATGTGATTGCCGAGGTGGGGCTGCACCTGGAGGGCAATTCCCCTCGGATTGTCTATGATGCGGGCCGCCTGCTGATCCGCCGCCTGACCATCAGCGGCAAGGCCCGCTATACCCTCCGGGTTGGCATGATGCCGGAGGAGTTCATGACCATTCTCCCCTTCTCCCAGAATCACGGCTCATGGCATGTGGAGGATAATCATATTCAGGTGCTGACGCTGCACCATGCCGAGGCCATGACAGGCAATTATTTCACCCGCGACGTGCGCGTCACTGGAAGGATTTGTCCGCGCAACGGCACCAGCCATCTGGTATCCGCCAGGGTGCAGGGTACCCGCCGCGGCTACTACGCGGGCTTTGACGGCGAAGGGAAGGCCGCTATCCTCAAGCACGCAGGCGGAGAGGTGATCCGCCTGGCCCGGGCGGATTTCCCCTGGAAGCTGGATCAACCCTGGGAGATAACGCTGGAGGCCCGGGGCAGCTGCCTGACGCTGATGATAAACGGCCGGCAGGTTGTGCAGGCCGAGGATGACGATTACGCCTGGGGTATGGCAGGCTATGCGCTCTATGACAGCGGCCGTGCGGAACTGGGCGATTTGACGGTGGAGGAAATTTGACGATGAAAACGAAAGCGGAATTGATTCGGAACCAGGCGCTTTTGCAGGACAAGGCCCGGGGCGTGATGGCCGGGCTGGCCATCGGCGATTCCTTCGGGGACGCATCCCGCAAGCCGGACAATCAGCTGGCCTATGGCATTACCACGGACTTTGGCGATGGCGCCAGCTGGAGCACCGACGACACGGAGTTCGGCCTGCTCACCGCCAGGACGCTGATTGCCTGCGAGGGCAGGCTGACCCTTCAGGCAGTGGAGGATGCCTGGCGAACCCATGTGGTTACCCAGGGAGAGGAGCTGAACCGCGGCGGCAACAGCGAAATGGAGGCTGCCGCCAACCTGCGCCGAGGCTTGACACCGCCGGAAACAGGACTGTATAATAGTTATGCGACAAGCGATGGCGCGGCCATGCGCGCCGCCCCCATTGGCATTGTGTTTGCAGGCGATCTGGCCGGAGCCGCCGCCGCCGCGGAAACGGATGCCTGCATCAGCCATTCCCGGGACGGCATCTGGGGCGCCCAGGCCGTGGCCTGTGCGGTGGCGGCCGCCATGGCTGACGCGACCATTGAGGAAATTCTGGAGGCGGCCCTTTATGCTGTGCCCAGGGACAGCTGGTTTTACTACACCTTTCAGCTGGCGCAGCAGATTGTGCGAGATGCGGAAGGCCGCATTGCCGATGCGTGGATGCCCCTGCACGACCGCCTGCTGACCCGCTACAAGGCCGCCGTACCGGAGGCGGTTTCCCAGGCCTTTGGCGTTCTGGCGCTGAGCCATCAGGATTTCCGTGCCGGCGTAACCCTGGCAGGTAACTTCGGCCGGGACGCGGACACCATCGGCGCCATTTGCGGGGCCATTCTGGGGGCCCGCTACGGGCTTGCAGGTATTCCGGCCCGCTGGGCAGAAAAAACCCGCTATCCCAGCGGCACCTGTCTGCCCATGGCCAAGGGAATCGACCTGTTCCATGTGGCAGATCAGCTGGCCGCGCTTTGCCGGTAAAAAACAGCGGTTTCATCCGCGAAGGGAGTCTGGATGGATGCAGCGCCATGAACGGCTTTCAGAAAAAGCGGAGCAGGAGCTGTTGCAGCGGATTCATTCCGGCGAATTGCCGGTTGGTTCACGGCTTCCCAGTGAACCGGAGTTGGCAGAACAGATGGGCATCAGCCGGGGAATCCTGCGGGAGGCGCTGACGTCCCTGAAGGCCAAGGGCTATATCTCACGCACCCCTCGCGGGGGTTCCTTCATCCGCAGGGCCGAGGACGACAAAATAGGCCAGTGCATTTCCACCCAGGTTCGCATGGCGGATATGCAGGATCTGATGGAATTCCGCGAGGCCATGGAAACCAAGGCCGTGCAGCATGTCATTGAGCGGGCCTCGGACGAGGAGATTGCCTCCCTGCGCGCTCTTCTGACCGAGCCGGATGAAAAAAAGCAGGAAACCATTGATTATTATTTCCACTATCGGCTGGCGGAGCTGTCGGGGAATCACCTGTTTGCCGTATTTGTGGATATGTATTATGACGCCATTCGCCGTTTTGCCCAGGGCTCCTATCGGGACGAAGCCCGCCGCCGTGTGATGATGCGGGAGCATATACGCATTCTGGAGGCCCTGGAAAAGCGTGATAAGCGGGCAGCCGTGGCCGCGGTGAAGGGGCACCTTCACCAGGCGCTGCTGCGCGCATCGGGGGATTGGGATGTATACATCTGATGGGCCGGGCCTGGTGGTATCGGATCTGGACGGAACGCTGCTGGGCCGCGGCAGTGTGATCCAGGAGAAAAACAGCCTGGCACTGCAAAAGGTGCAGGCACGCGGCATACCCATTGCCATTGCCAGCGGCCGCATGGCCGCCGTGTGCAGCCAGATGGCGCTGGACATGGGGCTTACCTCATGCCGCATTCTGGGGCTGAACGGCGGGCAGATTTGGGATGCGCCCTTCGGCCATGTGCTGGAAACCCATGTGTTTCCCGAGGCGCTTCGCATGCGATGCCTGTCCATTCTTCGGGAAAACAACTGCGTTTACACCCTGTACACCGATGAGGGCGCATACACCAATCAGCCCCTGGACGAGGCGGGGCGCGCCCACTTCACAAGGATCTTCCAGTATGGCGGCTGCCGGGCTGTGATGGCGCCCGATGCAGCCGAGCAGTCGCTGGAGCATCCCTGCCTGAAATTTCTGGTCAAGCAGCGCGGCGCGGACGAAGGGTATCTCCGCGCCCAGGAAGCATTGGCCGCCATGCCGGAGGTCTATCTGACCACATCCAAATCGGGCAATTTTGAAATCATGCTGCAAAGCATCGGCAAAGCCGAGGCTGTGCAGTCTTTGGCCCTGCGGCTGGGCGTACCCCTGTCGCGGGTGGCGGCCTTTGGAGATTATGACAACGATGTGCCCATGCTTAAAGCCTGCGGCCTTTCCGTGGCCATGGGCAACGCCCTGCCTGAGGCTGCTGCCGCGGCACGGTTTTCCACCCGGCATCATGACGAAGCAGGCGTGGCCTGGGCCCTGGAGCATATGCTGGACGGCGATTGGGCTGCGCTTGAGAAGGAGCGCAGTAAATAAGCTGTATATGCATATCAATCAAATGACAGGGATTTCCTCAAATACTCCGAGGTGATGGTTTCCCCGTGCTCCGCCATTTCCCTCACAGTGCCGGTAAAAACGATTTCCCCGCCTGCGGTGCCGCCATCTGGGCCTACATCAATCAGATAGTCCGCCTGCTTCATGACATCCAGATTATGCTCGATGATGATAACGGTGTTGCCCCGTTCCACAAGGCTGTCAAGCAGCTCCATGACCTTCTGAACATCAGATGCATGCAGGCCGGTGGTAGGCTCGTCCAGCACGTAGGTATTGCCCTTCTTATCCAAATATTTTGCCAGCTTCACCCGCTGCCGCTCGCCGCCGGAAAGGGTTGACAAGGGCTGCCCCAGGGAGAGGTACGGCAGGCCTACCTCCAGCATGGCCTCCAGCGCCTTGCGCAGCTTTTTGTTATCCCTGAAGAACTCCCAGGCTTCCGCGGCGGACATATGGAGAATTTCCACGATGTTCTTGCCCCGGTACAGGTAGGATAGCGCCTTGCTGCTGTACCGCTTGCCTTCGCAGGCTTCGCAGACGGTGGTGACCGGGTCCATGAACACCAGCTCTGTGACAATCTGGCCCCGTCCGCCGCAAACCGGGCAGGCGCCCTTGCTGTTGAAGGAAAACAGAGAGGCGTCCACGCCGTTTTCCGCCGCCATAACCCTGCGGATTTCATCAAAAAAACCCAGGAAGGTGGCGGGGGTCGAGCGCCCGGTGGCCGTCACGGGAGACTGATCCACCAGGATCACCCGATCTGCATACTGCCTGGCGAATTCATCCCGAATCAGAGAGCTCTTGCCCGAGCCGGCTACCCCGGTCACCACCGTCAGCACGTCCAGGGGAATATCCACCGACACATGCTTCAGGTTGTGGATGGATGCGTCCCGCACGGGAAGAAACGCCTTGGGTTTCCGGGGAACAGCCTTCAGCGGCACATGCTGCATGAGCGCATTCCCGGTGCGGGTGCCGGAGCGCAGCAAAGCCTCATAGCTGCCCTGAAAGAGAATTTCACCGCCGCTTTTTCCCGCCAGGGGGCCGACGTCGATCACCTCGTCGGCAATGGAAATCACGTCCTTGTCGTGCTCCACGACAAGCACCGTGTTGCCCTTGTCCCGCAGGGATTGCAGAAGCCGTGTCATGCGGTGCACATCCCGGGGATGCATGCCGGTGCTGGGCTCGTCGAAGATGTAGGTCATGCCGGTGAGGG
>CAMDVP010000019.1 GCA_945877525.1 uncultured Clostridia bacterium
AAACCCTCTCCAGTCATGACTGGAGAGGGTTTTCGTATGGCTTCCGCATCACCGATGCTGCAGGGCTACGCATCCAAGCTTCCCTACCGGCGAAAAGCCCAATGCCCGGTAGAACGCCAGCGTTTCCGGCACATCATCGGTCAGGAGCAGCTTCTGCCGCACATCAGGATAAAGGCTCAGCACCGCTTCGAGCAGGCTGCGTCCAATGCCCCGCCGCTGATATTCCGGCCGCACCAGCAAATCCTGCACATACAGAACGCTCACCCCATCCCCTACCGCTCGGACAAGCCCGACCAGCATATCATCCTCCCAGGACGCAAGGCAGCACAGCGATCCGGCCACCGCACGGTGCAGCCGTTCGGGACAGGCAGTGCAGGCTGTCCAGCCCACACTGCCGTAGAGGGACAGCAGCTGTCTCTCCGCGGCATGGTCATAGGGTTTGATCATCATGCTGCCTCTCCTTACAGCAGCGCGCAGGCCGCGCCAAAGAGCAGCTGCGCAGCATAATAGATCGCCAGGGCGGAAACGTCAAAGGTTACGCTGACAGGCATCACCACCTGCCGGCAGACCATCATGTCACTGAGTATGAACAGGCAGGCCGCCAGGGATGCCCAGCGCGCCCATGGCGCTGAGGATCACCGCGTAGGCGCACATGGGGAGCCTTAGCCCTCCCAGCCGGTCGCGCCAGTGCCACAGAAGGCCAAGTCCCAGCGCCAATAGCGGTGGGAACAGCGCCGCACTGAGCCAGCTGAATCCCTCACGGGTCAGGAACCAGGCCATATATGCTATATGCCCAGCAGCAAACACCGCCATGCCCGCCACAAAATGGACACACAAAAGCCCGTCCGCCGCGGCGCAAAGCAGCAGCGCCGCCACGCACAGCCAGCCGCTTTCTTTCAAGCCGTCCGAAAGCGCCAGGGCTGCGGCGCAGAGGGTGGCCATCATCTTGAACACCGCGCTCAGACGGGGACGCCGCTTTTGCAGCAGCTTTGTCAGGGGCAAAAACACGCCGAGGGACAAAAGGGGCCAAAGGATATAGGGCATGGGAAGCCTCCTTCCTCAGGGCGGGACAGGGCGAAGCACAAGGCGTTACCCTTCGCCACGCAAAGGCATCAGCCCCTCTCATTCCGGCGGGTTATTCTTCAAATAGGTGAAGATATCCGCGGCAATGGGGGCGGCGGTGGTGCCGCCACTGTCGCCGTCGTTTACGGATTCCACCAGCACAGCTACGGCATAGGGCAGGGCTTCGTCCTCAATATAACCCACAAACCAGCCGTGGGTCACGTCCTGGCCGGACATGCTGCTCTCCGCCGAGCCTGTCTTGCCGCACACCGTCAGCCCCGGCACGGCGGCCCGGGTGCCGGTGCCGCTCTTCACCACATCCCGCATGAAGGATTGCAGCGTGGCCGCATTTTCCCCGGAAAGGGCTGTGCGGTAGACCTTCGACTGGAAGGTCAGCCGGTTCACGCCGGTGGCGCTGGTCACATCCTGCAGAAGGCGTGGCTCCATCATCACGCCGTCGTTGGCAATGGCGGCGGCAATCATGCACATATGCACCGGGGTGGCGGACAGGGCGCTTTGGCCGATGCCCGTGGTGGCCACCTCAAAGTCGGTGCGGTTCTCGGTGGGATAAGTGCTGTTTTCCACCACCAGGTCGCGGAAAAGGAAGTTGTCGTTAAAGCCGAAGCTCTCCGCCGTTCGGCGCAAGGCATCGTCCTTCAGCGTCAGGGCCACCAGGGCATACACGTTGTTGCAGCTCTTTTTGAAGGCCTCTCTCAGGGTAAGGCTATGATGCACCGCACTGCCATAGTCGCGGATGGCCTGGCCGTCCACCAGCAGCCCGCCGGTGCAGGCAATGTCGGCGGTGAGCGCATCGGGTATGTGCTCCAGCGCCGAGGCCGTGGTGATGATTTTGAAGGCGCTGCCCGGGGCGTAAACCGACTGGGTGGCCCTGTTCCAGAAGGGATGGCCGGGATCAGCGAGGGTTTCATCGGTGATGTTCTGCGGATCGAAGCCCGGCAGGCTTATCAGCGCCAGCACCGCGCCGGTACGGTAGTTCATCACCACCGCCGCGCCGTACTTGCCGCGGGTTTTGTCGTGGCTGTCGAAGGCGGCGGCAATGGCGGTGCACAGGCGGCTGTCGATGGTCAGGGTCACGTTGTCGCCCCGGCGGGTTTCGCCGCTAAGCAGGCTGGACACCATTTCCGGCAGAGAGGTCTGAAAGCCGTACAGATAGCTGGTCTGGAAGGTTTCCACGCCGTTGGACACCTGGCCCTGCTCGTCGCCCAGCAGGTGCACCACCGCCCGGCGGCTGTCCTCGTCCTGCTGGTAAACCCGCTTGCCGTCCTCGGAGGTGGTGGCCAGCACCACACCGTTTCGGTCAAGGATGTCTCCGGCAATCACGCTTTCCTTCTGGGCTCGGACGCGAGGGTTGCGGCTGGAGGAAAACCATCGGTTGCCATAGGTCAGGATGCTGTACCCGCCGTACACCGCCAAGAGCAGGAACAGCCCGAAGAGAATCAGCGCGAGAATCTTGAAATTGTATCGCTGCTGCTTCATGACCATTCCTCCTGACTGCCCAGCATGGCCAGGCGGGTGTCCTCGTCCACGTCGTCCTCATTGAGGCTGTCCACGCCCTGAATCAGCCCCACCAGACACATGCTGGACGCCAGTGAGGTGCCGCCGTAGCTCACAAAGGGCATGGTCACGCCGGTGAGGGGGATCAGCTTGATCACCCCGCCGATGATGACAAAGGTCTGCAGCCCCACCAGCACCGTGGCGCCCATGGCCAGCAGACCGTGGAAGCTGCGCCGGGCCGCCATGGCGATGGTGGCGCCCCGCCAGATGATGGCCACATACATCAGCAGCACGCACAGCCCGAAGATCACCCCGAACTGCTCGCAGATGACAGCAAAGATGAAGTCGGTATGATAGACCGGGATGGTCTTGGGCGAGCCCAGGCCCAGCCCCACGCCGATCAGTCCGCCGCTGGCAATGGCCATCAGCCCCTGGATGATCTGGTAGCCCGCGTTGTCATAGTCGCTCCAGGGGTTGCGCCAGATGGCTACGCGCTTTTTCACATGGGCAAAGAGCTTATAGCCCAGCACCGCCGCGCCCGCGCCGCCTGCCAGCCCCACGCCGGTGATCAGAAGGTTGCTGGAGGAGGCGTAATAGAGCATCAGCGCCACGCCGTAATACATCAGCGCCGTACCCAAATCCTTCTGCAGCATCAGCAGCCCCAGGCAGCCCACGGCAAACAGCAGCCACGGCCACAGCTGGCGGCGGCTCATGAAATAGCTGATGATCAGCAGCAGGCTCAGCTTGACGATTTCGCTGGGCTGCACCGACAATCCGCCGATGTAAAACCAGTTTTTCGCGCCGTTGGTTTCCTTGCCGATGACAAGGGGCAATGCCAGCAGCGCCAGGGACACGGGCATCAGCAGATAGACAGGAATACGCCAGTGACGGATGATCCGCACCAGGTAGATGCACACCACCATGGCGACCAGCCCAACGCCGTAATACAGCGCCTGCTGATAGGCATAGCCCGGGTTTGTGGCATAAAGCACCAGCACCCCCAGGGCGCAAAGAAAATTGGTCAGGGACAGGAGCAGCTTGTCTGCCGGGAACAGCCGGGGAAGGAAATTGGTGCCCAGGGAAATCATCAGCGGCACGGCCAGCGCCAAAGCAAAGCCCTGCCAGGCCAAATCCTTGAGGGCCAGCAGCAGAAAGGCGCTGAAGAAAAAAACCATCACCGTGCTGGAAAGCAGCCTGCCGGGATCGCGGCGGGGGGCGTTCTTACGCTTCATGGTCATGCCTCCTTCCGCTGCGGGGATGGCGCAGCCGGGGCTGCGGAGCGTCGAAGCTGCCGGGCTCACCGGGCGCATAGGGCTGCTCGGGCGGAAGCCAGCTTTGCTCCCTGGCAGGCCCTTCCTGCCAGGGGTCGGGCTGGATTTCATCCTCCGGCCAGGGGGAGTGTGCCTGCCAGTCGTCCGTCACAGGGGGATACTGTCCCGTGACATCCTGCCAGGAGGCGGGCACCTGATGATAGATATAGGGTTGCTGCTGCCAGTCCGCCGGAGGCTGCTCGTCCGGGAGGGGCATGGGCGCGTCGTCATACAGCACGGGGTGCCGCTCGGTTTCCAGTCCCGCAAACAGGCGCAAACGAAGCACGGCTTCCCCCACCGTCAGGCGGGAACCGTGATGCATGGGAAACTTTTTCGTTTTGCTTCGATGATCCAGGGGCGTTTCGTCCATCATGCAGTTGCATCCGCGCAAGGGAAAAAGCAGCAGTCCCTTGCCATCCTGAAAGGTAAAGTCAATATGCTGTCTGGCCACGCCCGCCACGGGCACCACCACATCGCAGGTGCGAACAAAGCCCAGCACACCCTCCCGCGGCACAGGAATGGCCGTGCCCTCGGGCAGCTCGTCCGAGCCTTGCAGCACCACCAGTTCGCCAATCATGCCCGCGTCTGGCAGCTGGCGCAGCCGGCGGTGCTTGGCCCGGCGATCCTTGCGCAGCCAGCTGAAGGAGCGCCACACAATGAGCAGCCCCAGCAGCGCGAACCAGTACCGCGCCGCCAGAGAGATGATCTCGTAGATTTCGTCAGGCATAAGGGTTCCTTTCGGGGGGGCGGCCTGCTCAGGCCAGCATGGCCCTCAGCCGGCCCAGGATGGGTTTGAGATTGCGGGGGGCCAGGGCGGGGTCGCGCTGGATGGAGCAGGCCAGGTTCTCCGGCCGGAAAACGGACTGGGCCGCGTCCAGCAGATCCTCACAGGTCAGGTCGTCATACATCTGGGCCTGGGCGTCCAGGTCGGTGCGGGACAGGTCGTCCGCCATCCAGCCCCAGCCCATCAGCTCGTTCATGTCAGACACATCGTCCTGATAAAACACCAGGTTGTCGGTAAACTGCATGCGCGTCTGGGTCAGGCGTACGGGGCGCACATACAGGCACAGCCGATGGAGCAGCTCGAATACCTTCGTCAGGCTTTCAACCAGATATTCCTGCCGTACATCATAACGAATCACCAGGCGGCGGAACATCCCCATTTCCTCAATGGAGGAATCTATTTCCGCCACCAGGGCCAGCTCCTCCCGCAGGGTCTGGAAAAGCAGCGAATCGCCGTTTCCGGCAGTAAAGGCGTTCAGCACATCGCCCGTAAGGGGAAACACACGATCCTCGTCCAGGTCAAAGGCCAGGTGAACCTTGGCCTGGCCGCCCTCGCCGTCCATGACAAAGTCGCTGCGCTCGTCCCGCATGCAAAAGCCCAGGGGCACCGTCTGGCTGAAGGGCGGCTCATCGGTGCGGTTTTCCAATTCGCCAAGAGCCTCGCACAGGGCGGTTTCCATGCCGTCGGAGAAATTGCCCGTCACGCACAGGCAGGCATTCTGCGGCTGAAAAACCATGCGCTGCCAGCGGCGGATGGTGGCGGCGGACATATCCGTGATGCTCTGGGCCGTACCCATAAGGGAGAAGGCGCCCGCGGCGGTTTTGCGGTAGCGGCGGGCTGCTTCCTCCTCAAGGTCACATTCCTCCTGCTCCAGCTGGCGCAGCACCACCTGCTTTTCCGCGTCAATCTGTGCCTGCGTCCAGGGCACGTCTGCAAAAAAGCGCAGGAACAGCGCCATCACCTCATCAAAAAAGCGGGGGTGGGTCTTGAGGCGGAACACCACGCCCTCGGAATAGGTGGCCCCGTCCAGCTCCGCGCCGAAGCGGGCCATCAGCCGGTTCAGCCCCTCGGCGTCCAAATCCCCCAGCCCCCGGAAGCACAAATGCTCCAGCAGATGGCACACACCCTGGTTCTGCCGGTTTTCATACAGGGTGCCGCCCTTGAAATACAGGCCGAACTCGATGGCGTGCAAATGCGCCTGACGGCAGCACAGAAGGGTCATTCCATTGGGCAAGCGGTGTTCGTGCATGGCGGACATGGGGCATCCTCCTTGGCAACGTCCTTTTTCTTAACAGATATTATATAGGAAAAGCCTCCCTGATGCAAGGGGCGAACCCTCCGCAAAGGAATATGTGTCCGACTTTCTCATCCGCCCGCATCGGGAGCAGGCGCGCGGGCAATGCCGCTATTCTTCCTTTTCCCAGAAGGCCCGCAAAGCGTTGCCGTCACCGCGCCGCAGCGTCCAGTGCGGCGGGCAGAGTCTGCGGTACCCCGCCTGAAGATAGCGGTCATCCAGCAGAAGCGCCACACCCCGGTCGTGCTCGGTGCGGATCACCCGCCCCACCGCCTGGGCCACCTTCTGCATGCCGGGTATCATGTAGGCGTACAGAAAGCCGTCGCCCAAGGTCTGTTCATAGTATTCCCGCAGCGTTTCCTGCTTCTGCCCCACCTGTGGCAGCCCTACGCCCACCACCGCCACGCCGTCCAGCGCCGCGCCGGGCAAGTCAATGCCCTCGGAAAACACCCCGCCCAGCACGCACAGCGACAGCACGGGCTCGCCCTCCGGCCGGTAGGGCGCAAGGAACGCCCGCCTTTCCTCATCGCTCATGGAAGCCCGCTGCGCCTGATGGGGAATGTCCAGCTGCTCCGACACCTGACGCAAAAACGCAAAGCTGGGGAAGAACACGATGTACTTTCCTGCCCGGGCCTCCCACAGGCGGCGGACGGCGTTGACAATCTGCCCGCAGGCCGCCTCGCGCCAGCGGTAGCGGGTGTTGACGCTCTCCTGCAGGATCAGCAGATTTTCCCGCGGGAAGGGCGAGGGCATGGCAAAGCACGCGTCCTCCTCCTCGCCCCCCAGCAGGCGCTTCATGTCCTCCAGTGGCTCCATGGTCGCAGAAAAGCACACCACGCCCCGCATGCCGGCGGTGGTTTCCCGGAAATACGTCCCCACCTCAAGCGCCAGGGCCGTCACGGTACGCTGCTTTTTTCCCTGCCAAAGAAAGGCATATTCCCCATCGTCCCTGCGCCGGGCCCACAAAAAGCCCAGCAGTGCCGTCAGCGTGTCGCTCATGCGTTCCCCGTCTTCGTTCCACGGGAAATGCTCTGTGCTTGCGTCCAGCAGCGCGTCGGCAAGCGCCGCGGCAGATTTGTCCAGACTTTGAGGGATTTCCGCCAGACGGCCCTCCTCCGCCCCGTCCTCTGCCGGAAGGTCATCCAGCGCGCGCAGCGTTTCCGTCATGGCCTTGTAGAGCGGGTGTTTCCGTCCCGCCGCTTTGCCCGCCGCCGTCCGCAAGCAGCGGATACCCGGGCCGTTCACCGCGCCGGAGAGCATGTCCCGCACCCGCTCCGTCAGGTGATGCGCCTCATCGATGAGCAGCGTTACATCGCTGGTACGGTCGAAAACGCGCTGGATATGCACGGAAGGGTCGAGAGCATAGTTGTAATCGCACAGGGTCAGATCGGCAATTTCCGCCAGGGACAGGCTGAACTCAAAGGGGCACAGGCAGTGCCTGTCCGCCATGCGGCGGATTGCCTCCGGCGACCAGTCGTCCTCCCCCAGCATTTCCTCCAGCGCCTCGCTGTCCCGTAGAAAATGCCCCCGTGCCCGGGGACACCAGTCCGGATGGCAAATGGTCTTTTCGGGGCACTGCTTGTCCTTGGCGTCCAGGGTCAGCGCCCACAGGTGCAGCGGCTGCCTGCGCATGCGCCGGAGGGCCTCCAGCGCGCCCTGGCGCTGGGTGGTGCGGGCTGTCAGGTAATACACCTGCCCGGTCAGGCCCTCGCCCAGAGCCTTGAGCGCGGGGAACAGCGCGGCCGCACTCTTGCCCGTGCCGGTGGGCATGCTGGCGAAAAGCCTGCGCCCCAGACGAATGGCCGTGTACACCTGTACAGCCATGTCCCGCTGACCGGCCCGATAATCAGGGTAGGGAAAGCGCAGCGCCTGCAGCGAGGCATTCCTTGCCCTGCGGTGGGCGCGCAGCAGCCGCAGGCGGCGCAGGTATGGAATCAGCAGCGCTTCAAACCGTTCCCTGCACGCTTCGGCAGTCATGGGCGTGTCAAACTGCGCCCGCAGATTCCCCCGGCGGTCCACGTAGGCCACGCGAATCACCACCTGCCCGATGCCCTGCGCCTGGCAAAGCATATGCCCATAGCACACCGCCTGGGCCTCGTGGGCAGGCCAGGGGCTTTCCGGCGCATGCTTTCCCTGGCAGAGCTTGATTTCCTCAATGATCGGTATGTCCCCATCCCGGAAGGCGTCCATCCTCCCGCTGATATGCAGGGCAAGCTCCTCTTCCTCCACCGGCAGATTCAGCTCCACAGGCACCTCGCTGGCCCATGCCTCTCCCAGAAGAGCCTGGCGCGCCTTGTGCCCCAGCGTGCCATCCTGCATGTCCTGCGTCTTGCCGCCAAGGCGCAGAATGTCCTCCCCATGGAGCGTAAACTCCACCAGCGCTCTCACTGCCAGCCTTATCGTTTCCATGGGGTTCACCTCCCGTACCATCCTGTCTGAATTCTGATTCTCCGCGACAACGCCCAGGCATATTCATTATATCACAGACAGAGCCGTACGGCATCCCTTTTATCAGAGAGGGGCCATGCCAAGGCCAAGGCAAATCTTTTTTGCGCAGGCCTATTGACATTCTCGACGCGATGTCTTATACTGTTCATGCAAGCGGTTGCATCACCAAAGAGGAGGGATTGACTGTGGCGGTAACCATCCACGATGTGGCCCGGCTGGCCGGCGTCAATTCCTCCACCGTTTCCCGCGTTATCAATGGCAAGGCGACGATCAGCCCCGACACCAAGGAACGGGTCTACGCCGCTATGAAGGAGCTGGACTATCACCCCAATTCCGTGGCCCGCAGCCTTGCCAGCGGCCTGAGCGGGGCCATCGGCGTGGTGGTGGACGCCCGGGACGCCGACGCCTTCAGCAACGTGTTCTTCAGCCGCAGCCTGTTCGCCATCGAAAAGGTAGCCCAGTCCCGGGGCTATCAGGTGCTGATTGCCAACGGCGCTCAAAGCCGCGGCAGTACCATTGAGAACCTGATGAAGGAGCGCAAGGTGGACGGTCTGATTCTTCCGCCCACCACGGTGCGGCCCTCCCTGATGGAGGCCGTGGGAGATTTTCCCTATGTGGTGCTGGGAACGCCGGACACCCTTCGGAGCGACACCTGCTGGGTGGACAACAACAACGAGCAGGGCTCGGAAATTGCCGTTCGTCATCTGCAGGCGATGGGCTATCAGTCCATCGCCTACCTTGGGGGCTATCAGAAGCGCGGCTTCACCCGGCGGCGCGTTCGCGGCTATCAGAAGCAGCTTGGCAATGGTGAGGGAATCGTGCTGACCACAGACGGCACGGTGGAAAACGCCCATGCCGCGACCCTGGCCGTTCTCCGGCAGCAGATGCGCCCTGACGCCTTCGTCTGCAACGACAACCTGGCCGCCTTCGGCCTTCTGAAGGCCTGCCGGGAGCTGGGGCTGTCCGTGCCCGGCGACGTGGGCGTGGTCGCCTTTGACAATTATCCCCTGGCGGAGTATACCGATCCGCCCCTGTCCATCGTCGATATCGACACCTCTCTGCTGGGCGAACAGGCTGCCCAGCTGCTGTTCCAGCGGATTGACACCCACAGCGGCAATCAGCAGATTATGCTGTCGGCGGGGCTGATTCCGCGTTTGTCCTCGGAAAGGAAGGGAAAGCCATGAACACTGCTACCCTGCGGCACCTTTCTTTTTACCCCTTTGTGCAAGCGCTTGCACGACGCCGCATCTGTTACCTTTTGGAAGCCGCCCCGGGGGATTTGGTGTCCTGCGAGCATGTCTGCTGGAAACGCAGCGAGCCGGAAAAGCTGCTGCGCCCCCAAATGCAGCCCGGCCTGAGCGACGGGCAGACACAGCAGTGGACCGCTACCGTGGACTATCCCGAGGAAGCGCACTACATCAAATACGGCTTCTTTGTGGAAGATCGATCCGGCTGCCGCCGGTGGCTTAGCGCCCGCGGCCTTCAGGAGAACTTCAGCAGAGAAGGGAGCTTTGAGCTTTTGCAGGCCAACGTCACCGATGTTGTCGCTGTACCCGCATGGGCGCAGGGATGCGTATACTATCAGATTTTTCCCGAGCGCTTTGCCCGCAGCGGCAAGGCTGACGCCTCCCTGGCCGCCTGGAGCGCGCCCCCTACCCGGGACAACTTCCTGGGCGGCAACTTTCGGGGCATCATCGACCGCCTGCCGTATCTGACGGGGCTGGGCGTGGAATGCCTGTACCTGAACCCGATTTTCGAGGGGGATTTCAACCACAAGTATGCCACGACGGACTATTTTCGGGTGGATCCCGCGTTTGGCAGCATGGATGACCTGCGCGAGTTGGTCAGCCGGTGCCACGCGGCGGGCATTCGCGTCATTCTGGACGGAGTGTTCAACCATACGGGCATTCACTTCGCCCCCTTTGAGGATTTGCTCTGTCACGGGCCGGACAGCCGGTATAAGGATTGGTTCTATCCCAAAGCCTTTCCCCTGCGGGTTGACCCCGCGTGCTATGAATGCGTGGGCGACTATCCCTATATGCCCCGGCTCAACGGCGCCAACCCCGAGGTGCGGGCCTATGTGCGGGATGTGCTGCTCTACTGGCTGCGGGAGGCGCGCATCGACGGCTGGCGCCTGGACGTGGCCGACGAACTGGACCGCCATGCGGTGGTCTGGTGGAGGGAGGAAGTGAAGCGCGCCTTCCCCGACGCCCTGCTGCTGGCGGAAACCTGGTCGGACGCCTCGGGGCTTTTGGGTCCGGACGGCTTCGACTCGGCCATGAACTACCTTTTCCGCGACGCCATGATTGACTACTTTGCCCGCGGCACCCTGACGGAAACCGCATTGGCAAACCGCCTGCACCATATGCTGATGCGGTATACCTCCGTCCACCGTCCAGCCCTGTACAACTGCCTGGGCAGCCATGACACCGCCCGCTTTCTCACCGAGGCTCGGGAGGAAAAGTGGCGGCTGAAGCTGGCCATGGCCTTTCAGATGCTGTTTCCCGGCGCGCCGGCCATTTACTATGGCGATGAAATCGGCATGACCGGCGAAAACGACCCCGGCTGTCGGGCCGGCATGGCCTGGGACAGCCAGGACGACGCGCTGCTTGCCTGGCAGCGGGAGCTGATCGCCCTGCGGAAGGCGCACCCCTCCCTGCGTACAGGCAGCTACCTGCCCCTGCTCTCGGACAACGACGCCCGGCTGTTCGCCTTTGCCCGGCGCGGTGAGGACGAGATGATCGCCGCGGTGTTCAACATGGGCGAGCAGGCACAAACATGGGATTTTGCGGGAGAATTCGTGCACGTTCTGCCGCATTCCGTCAAGATTCTCTATCGACCTGTTCAGAAGGAGGAAGAACCATGCGTACCTACAGGAAACCTGTCGCCGCGTTCCTTGCTTGTCTGATGCTCATGCTCTGCTCCTGCGCATTTGCAGAAAGCGAGCCCGTGACCATCAACTTCTGGCACCATTACAGCGCCCAGTCGGCGGAGAACGAAACGCTCATGAACGTGCTGATTCCCGCCTTTGAGGCGGAAAACCCCGGCATCCGCGTGAACGCCGTGTCCCACGAGTGGGCGGAGCTTCATGACAAGGTGCTGGTCAGCGCCAATTCCAACGCCCTGCCAGACGTGGCCCGCTGCGACATTGCCTGGCTGCCCGAATTCCAGAAGATGGGCATCCTGGTGGCCCTGGATGAGGAAATGCCCGATTTTGCCCAGGTCAGCGGCCAGCTGCTGGACAGCGCCATGTCCACCGCGGTCATCGGCGGCCATTACTATGCCCTGGCCCTGAACACCAACAGCAAGATTGTGTTCTACAACACCGCCATGCTGGAAGCCGCAGGCGTGGCCGTGCCGGAAACCATGGACGAGTGGTGCGAGGCCCTCAGGAAGCTCAGCGGCGAAAACGCCAACGGACAGCAGATCTGGGGCTGGAACGAACCCGCCCTGGCCGGCTGGAACATCTGCCCCTTCATCTGGAGCTTCGGCGGCAGCCTGACCAATGCGGAGCAAACCGTCGCCTCCGGATACATCAACAGCCCCGCCACCGTTCGGGCCGTGGAAACCTTTGCCGCCCTGGTGCAGGAGGGGTGCATCACCGGCTTTAACGCCGGCGATATCCCCATGACCGACGGCTTTGGCACCGGGCGCTATGCCATGATGCTGGAGGGGCCGTGGAAGTCCGCTGAGCTGGCCGGCGCGTATCCTGATGTTGCATACGGCACCGCGCCGATCCCTGCCGGCGAGGGCGGGAGCGTGTCCGTGCTGGGCGGGGAGGACATCGCCATGTTCTCCACCGCCCACAAGGAAGCCGCGTGGAAGTTCATGCAGTTCATGACAAGTGAGTTTGCAGAGACGGAAATGGCCAAATGCGGCCAGATTCCCGTGAACAAGGCAGCCCTGGAAAGCGACACGGTGAAGGGCGCGGACTATGCCCCCTTTATCGCCGCCATTGAAACGGCCAAGGCCCGTCCCACCGTGGCCGCGTGGAGCGAAATGGACAACGATCTGACCGTCGCCATGACCGCCATCGTCACCGGCGAAAAAACCGCGCAGGAGGCCCTGGACGAGCTGGCCGCTCAGTGGGACATTCTGTTGAAGTAACGGTATCCGGTGCGGCGGAGCCCACGCTTCGCCGCACCCCTCCGAGGTGATCACATGATCCCGAAATCCCGTGTCCACCGCGCGCAGCTTGCACTGCTGCTTCTGCCGGGGCTGCTGGTATTCGCCTTGTTTACAGTCTATCCCATTCTTCGCCTGTTCTGGATGAGCCTGTGCGACATGAGCTTTTCCTCCATGCTGAGCCAGCCCTTCGCCGGATTGTCCAACTACCGGGAGATTTTTCAGGATCAAACCTTCTGGATTGTGTTTGTCAACAGCATGGCCTACACCCTTATCACCGTGCCGGGGCAGATGGTTCTCGGCCTGCTTCTGGCGGTGCTGCTCAGCGGCATTCGCCGTTTCAGCGTCACCTTCCGCGTGCTCAACTACATGCCCGTCGTTACCTCCTGGGTTATTGCCTCGCTGGTGTTCCGCTATATCTTCAACACGGAGGGGTTGCTGAACTATTTCCTGTGGAAGGTGCTGGGCGTTACCTCCTCCAACATCCGCTGGCTGGACAGCCGCTGGGGCGGCCTTTCCGTGGCCATGATTCTCGGCGTATGGAAGGGCATCGGGTGGAACATGGTCATTTTCCTGGCCGCGCTGCAGCAGGTGTCAAAGGATCTGTATGAGGCGGCGGAAATCGACGGCTGCGGAGGATGGGGAAAGTTTCTTCATGTCACCCTGCCCGGCATCCGCGGAACCATCCTCTTCGTGCTGATTGAACTGACCATCGGCGGCTTCAACGTGTTTACCTCCATCAAGATGATTACCGGCGGCAGGCCTGCCCATCAGACCGACACCCTGCTCACCTGGATGTATTACAAGGCGTTCAGCACCGGCAAATTCGGCTATGCCGCGGCGCTGAGCTTCGTCATGGCCCTGACCCTTGCACTGCTGGCCATTGTGCAGTTCCGCATGATGCGCAGCCGCGACGCATGAAAGGAGGCGCGCCCATGAAACGGCTCCGTTTGTCAAGACTCCGCGGCGCGCTGGTGCGCTATGTGCTGCTGGGGGCAGCCACGGCGGTGTTCACCCTGCCGATGCTCTACATGATTTCCACCTCTCTGCGGCCCAACGGCGCCCTGTATGAATACCCGCCCCGGTTTTTTCCCCGCATCGAGGCGCTGACGCTGGAGAATTATGACTATATCCTGCACCAGAGCAAGTTCTACCTGAACTTTCTCAACTCGGTGCTGGTATCCGTGTCCACGGTGGCCCTGGCCGCTGCCATCGCCTCCGCCATGGCCTTCGTGCTGGGCAAATTTCCCTCCCGGGGAACAAGACTGCTCTTCGCCTTCATCATCGTCACCATGATTATCCCCGGCACCACCATGATCGTCCCGCAGTTTGAGCTGGCCACCCGGCTGTCCCTGGTCAACCGGCTGTGGGGGCTGATTCCCTTCTATGTGGCGTGGGTGATTCCCTTTTCTACCTTCATGATCAAGGGCTTCATGGAAAATATACCGGGGGAAATCATGGACGCCGCCTGGATGGACGGCGCCAGCGTGCTGAAGGTATACTTCCGCATTGCCCTGCCCCTGGCCTCGCCGGCCATCGCCTCTGTCAGCATTTTCAATTTTCTCACTGCCTGGGAGGAATACCCCTGGGCCAACACCGTCATCAACGACAACAGCAGGCGAACCCTGCCGATCGCCATCGCCGGCTTCTTCGGGCAGCATCAGTTCACGCAGTGGGGATACGTTTTTGCCATGTCCGTGCTGACGCTGATCCCCGTGGTGCTGATCTTCATCCTGTGCCAGCGATTCTTCGTCCAGGGCCTGACTGCCGGCAGCGTGAAGGGGTAACCGAACGCCCGGCGTTTCCCGCCCCTATACCAAACCCGTTAGGCGGCTTCGACCTAACGGGTTTGGCGTGTCAAAAAAGCGGCGGTTTCTCTCCAGAGGGAAAGTTCTGCAATCTGAAAGGAGCTGCCCCGATGACAGGGCAGCTCCTTTGCCTGACTCATTCGGACTGCTCGGGCAGCGCCTCCGGCATGGCGCGCTCCACGGCCACCTGATCTTCCCGCAGGGTCAGGCGGACGGTATCGCCCAGCTTCAGGCGGCCTGCGATCAGCTCCTCGCTCAGCGCATCCTCCACCGTGCGCTGGATCACCCGGCGCAATGGGCGCGCACCGTACTTCGCGTCGTAGCCGTCCCGGGCCAGGCGGGCGGCGGCTTCCTCCGTCCAGGTCAGGGTCACGCCGCGCTCCTGTAGCCGTGCAGCTACCTGGCGCAGCATCATCCCCGCAATGGCGCGGATGTCCTGCTCCTCCAGGGCGTGGAACACAATCAGCTCGTCCACCCGGTTGATAAACTCCGGCAGGAACAGCTCCTTGACCTCCTTCATCACCGCGTCCTTCATCATTTCATAGCTGCGCACGTCGGTCATGGCCCGGGAGCCGAAGCCCATGCTGCGGCCAGTGTCCATGGTGTGCGCCCCGGCGTTGGAGGTCATGACGATGATGGTATTCTTGAAGCTGACCACCCGGCCGGTATTGTCAGTCAGGCGGCCGTCCTCCAGAATCTGCAGCAGGATGTTGAACACATCCGGGTGGGCCTTTTCCACCTCGTCCAGCAGCACCACGCTGTATGGCTTGCGCCGCACAGCCTCGGTAAGCTGTCCCCCCTCCTCATAGCCCACATAGCCGGGCGGCGAGCCCACCAGGCGGGAGGTGGTGTGCTTTTCCATGTATTCGCTCATGTCGATGCGGATCACCGCGTCCTCGTCACCGAACATGGCCTCGCCCAGGGCGCGGCACAGCTCGGTTTTGCCTACGCCCGTGGGACCCAGGAAAATGAAGCTGCCGATGGGCCGCTTGGGATCCTTCAGCCCGGCACGGGCCCGGCGGATGGCCCGGCTCACGGCGGACACAGCCTCCTCCTGCCCGATGACCCGGCTGTGCAGCACATCCTCCAGGTGCAGCAGGCGCTCGGCCTCGCTCTCAGTCATGCGCTGGGCGGGGATGCCCGTCCAGCTGGCCACAATGGCGGCAATGTCGTCCTCGGTCACCACGTCCCTGGCGGTGGACTGCTTTTCCGCCCAGGCGGCGCGCTTCATGTCGATCTCCTGGCGCAGGCAGCGCTCCTGATCCCGCAATGCGGCGGCCTTCTCAAAGTCCTGATGACGGATGGCCTCCTTCTTCTCGATCACCACGCTTTCCAGCTGCTTTTCCTGTTCCTTTACGTCCGGCGGCGCGGTATAGGCCTGGATACGCACCCGGGAGGCGGCCTCGTCCATCAGGTCGATGGCCTTGTCGGGCAGGAAGCGGTCGGCAATGTAGCGGTCGGACAGGCTCACCGCGGCGGACAGCGCCTCGTCAGTGATGCGCACCTTGTGGTGGGCCTCGTAGCGGTCGCGCAGGCCGTGAAGAATGGCAAGGGCTTCCTCGGCGGTGGGTTCGCCCACCATGACGGGCTGGAAGCGCCGCTCCAGGGCCGCGTCCTTCTCAATGTGCTTGCGGTATTCCTCCAGGGTGGTGGCGCCGATGCACTGCACCTCACCCCGGGCCAGGGCGGGCTTCATGATGTTGGCAGCGTCCAGGCTGCCCTCGGCCTGCCCCGCGCCCACGATGGTGTGAATCTCGTCGATAAACAGCAGGATGTTTCCAGCCTTGCGCACTTCCTCCAGCACGGCCTTCACCCGCTCCTCAAACTCGCCCCGGAACTTGCTCCCGGCCACCATGGAGCCCATGTCCAGGCTGAGGACGCGCTTGCCCACCAGCATTTCCGGGATGTTTCCCTGCACGATGCGCTGGGCCAGGCCCTCCACCACGGCGCTCTTGCCCACGCCGGGCTCGCCGATGAGGACGGGGTTGTTCTTGGTGCGGCGGATAAGAATCTGGATGATCCGCTGAATCTCCTGATCCCGGCCGATCACGGGGTCAAGCTCATTCTGCTGGGCGGCGCGGGTCAGGTCGCGGGTGTACTGCTCCAGCACCTTGCCGCCCTGGCTGCTTCCCTGTGCGCTCTGCTCGGGCTCCCGGGCGTCGGGGCGCTCTGGCTCGCGCTCCATGCGCAGGCGCTGAACCAGTTCCTCCCGCGCCCGGCTGAAGTCCACCCCCAGCTGCCGCAGGATGCTGGCGGCCACGCCGTCCTCTTCCCTGAGCAGCGCCAGCCAGAAATGCTCCGCGCTCACATAGGTCTGCCCCATGCGGCGGGATTCCAGGATGCTCATTTCCAGCAGCTTCTTGGCCCGGGGGGTCATCTCAAAGCGGGGGGTGCCGGTAATCAGCACGCCCTCGCTTTGCCGCTCCTGCAAAAGGCGCGCCACCTGGTCATAGCTCACCTTCTCCGCAAGGGCGGGCGGAAGTCCTTCCGTGTCCTTCAGCAGGCCAAGCAGCAGGTGTTCGGTGCCCACATAGGGCTGGCGCATCTCCGCCGCCGCCCGTTGGGCTGCGGCCAGCGCCCGCTGGGCCCGCTCGGTAAACCGTCCAAAAATGGCCATATGGTTCCTCCAATCAATCTTTCACATCAATGCCCGCCAGGGCAGCTCGGACGCACTGCGCCCGCTTTTCATCCAGTGCATGGCCTGTCGCGGCGGATTCGGTCATGGCCTGCAGGTTGGCAGGCTGCACCTGGATCAGCAGGGCGTCCAGCGCGCTGAGGCTCGCGGGAACCAGCCCCATGGCCGCTCCCAGCCGCACGCCGCTCCAGTGCCGGAAGAATTCCTCCAGGGGCATGCAGCGGGCGTATTTCATCAGCCCAAGGCCGCGGTACACCGTGTCCTCCAGGGCGCTGCGGCCGGTGGACAGGGTCTTGTCCCGCAGGGCCA
Source organism: uncultured Clostridia bacterium (assembly GCA_945877525.1). Lineage (GTDB taxonomy): Bacteria > Bacillota > Clostridia > Christensenellales > Aristaeellaceae > UBA11524. The sequence continues at coordinate 17,291 of CAMDVP010000019.1, forward strand.
GCTCCATGTCGGTCAGCTGGTGACCCACAGCGGTGACTGCGCTGATCAGCTCCTGCTCGGTGCGGCCCAGGGTCACCTGGTTGGACACCTGATACAGGTTGCCCAGCGCCTCGGCCCCCTCACCGTACACGCCCCGAATAGTCAGCCCCACCTTGGCCACAATCTGCCCCACGCTGCCCTTCTGCTTGAGCAGGGTGAGCATGGGCAGGTGAATCAGCAGGGAGGCCCGCATGCCGGTGCCGGTGTTGGTGGGGCATGCGGTGAGGTAGCCCAGCTGCTCGTCAAAGGCGAAGGACACCTGGCGGCTGAGGGCGTCATCCACGCGGAAGCAGGCGTCGGCAGCCTCCTGCAGGGCCATGCCGTCGCGGATGGCCTGGATGCGCAGATGGTCCTCCTCGTTCATCATCACGGACACCGCGTCCTGCTGGTTGAGCAGCACCGCGGCCACATCGGGATTTCGCATAAGGTCGCGGCTGATGAGGTGGCATTCCGCCAGAGAAGCGCGCTGCACGTCGCCCATGTCCTTCAGGTGCAGCAGCTCAAAGCCCTCGTCATTTCCGCTGAGCTTTAGCGCCCCGGCGGTACGGGCCACGCACATGGCCGCGCAATCGGGCTTGCCTGCCACGTCAAAGGGAAGATCCTGATAATTTCTGGCCAGGCGCACCCGGGAGGACAGGATGGTTGGATTTCCGCTCATTGCGCCGCCTCCTTCTCCGAAAGCGCCCGCAGCCTGTCCCGCAGAGCGGCAGCGGTTTCAAAGTCCTCCACCGCCACAGCCTGCTCCATCTGCCGCTCCAGCTCCTCCCGCAGGGTGCGATTGCGCTGGGCCACCTCGGTGCGCAGGGGCCTGCGTCCCGCGTGCTGCACCCGGCCGTGGATCTGCAATAGCATGGGCTGCAGCTGCTCGTGGAAGGCCTCGTAGCAGGCGGGGCAACCCAGACGCCCTGTTTTGGTGAACTGGCTCAGGGTGGTACGGCACCGGGGACAGACCACCTCCGCCTGCTTTTCTTCGGGAGTATCGTTCCCGGTAATGGCGGATAATATGGAGCTGAGCAGGCTTTTAATGTTGCCGCTGGCAATGTCCATGTTCATTTTGGCCATGCAGTCCCCACACAGGTGGCGGGTGGTTACCTCGTCGCCCACCATGACGGACAGGGTATAGCTGGCCTCGTTGACCTTGCATTCTTCACAAAGCATACCGTTCATCCTTTCGGTGATAGCCTATGTCGCCTTGGGCGGAAGGTTACCCGGGCTGGGCGCGGTTCTGCCGGGCCACGGCGGTCAGCATGTTTCTCATGCACCGGGCGCGCAGGGCGTCCTTCATCTGGTCGGGCACGGGAATGGCCATGGTTTGCCCGGATACCGCCGCGCGCATGATATCCGCCTCCTGGGAAGTGATGACCTGCTGCTCCGCCAGCTGACCGATCAGCCGTCCTGCCTCCTCCTCGGTGATGGCGCTGCCGATCCGCTCGTTAATCAGATAGGACAGGCGCTGGGGGCCGCTTTCCACCACGCGGACAATACGGATGTATCCCCCGCCGCCCCGGCGGGATTCGATCACATAGCCGTCGTCCAGGGTAAAGCGGGTGGCCAACACATAATTGATCTGGCTGGGCGCGCAGCCGAAGTATTCCGCCAGCTCGTTGCGCTTGAGCTCAACCTCGGTTTCATCCTGGCTGAGCAGCGTCTTGATAAAGCTCTCAATGGAGTCGCTGAGTCGCATCATGGATCGACCTCGATTCTGACTATCTTTGACCAACACAGTATAGCACATTTTTATCGGTTTGGAAAGAGGAAAATGTGGAAGGAATGCATCATGCCGGGAAAGCGTCTTGATTTTCTTTCCCAATGGCTGTTTTTGCGCAAAGTATGATATAATTCTTTCATTCAGGCAGGAGAAGGTGTCAATGCCAAATGAAGGAAACGGATATGCTGGCCGATGAATTTGCCGCCTGCCGGAAAATGCTCCAGGCCCTGGGGGATGAAAACAGGCAGCACCTGATTCTGGAAATGTTGCGGACAGGCGAATGCGGGGGCGTTCGCGTGGGCGCGATGGCTGCCCGGACAAACCTGTCCAGGCCTGTGGTGTCTCGTCACCTGCGGATTTTGCGCGATGCGGGGCTGATCCGCGTCCGGTGGAAGGGTACGAAGAACTACTATTATTTTGATGCCGATGCACGGGCCATGGACAGCCTGCTGGGCATGCTGAACCATGCCCGGGCCATGATGGCGGCGCTGCCTGAGCGCGGCGGACAGACAGAGGAGGAATGACTGAATGAACCTGATGGAAGCAGCCCAAAGCCGGCATAGCGTCCGGCAGTACCTGGAAAAGCCGATCGATGGCGAAACGCTCGCCGCCCTGCAGGAGGAGATTGCCGGCATCAACCGTGAGACCGGGCTGCACTTTCAGCTGGTGGCCAACGAGCCCAGGGCCTTCGACTGCGCCATGGCCCACTATGGGAAATTCAGCGGCGTAACCAGCTATGTGGCTCTGGTAGGGCCCAAGGGCAACACGCTGGGAGAACAGTGCGGCTATTATGGCGAGCGCCTGGTGCTGCGGGCGCAGCAGCTGGGGCTGAACACCTGCTGGGTAGCCATGAGCTACAAGCGGATTCCCAATGTCTTTCAGGTGGAGCCCGGGGAAAAGCTGACGGTGGTGCTGGCCATTGGCTATGGCGCGGTGCAGGGCACGGCGCATCGCTCCAAGGCCGCTACGGACGTCAGCAATGTGGGCAGCGGTACGCCGGAGTGGTTCCGCAGCGGCGTGGCCTGTGCGCTGCTGGCTCCCACCGCCATGAATCAGCAGAAATTCACCCTGACCTGGACGCAGGAGGGCGTCAGAGCCCAGGCCGGCATGGGTTTCTACACAAAGCTTGACCTGGGCATTGTCAAGTATCACTTCGAGCTGGGCGCAGACGGCGCGCCCTTCCGCTGGCTGTAATAGAATCTGCAACAAAGCAGGCCTCTCTGTGCGGCGCGAATCACAGAGAGGCTGTTTTGCGTGATCGCTTCCGGAGTCCGATTGGTCATGGAGCATGAACGCCTTCTGCCTTGACGGACGCAGAGAACCGCTTTCGGATGGAAAAAAATAAAAATGCAGAAATTTATGCTTGCAATTTCGCAAGACATGTGATATAGTATCACTGTTGTCAAAAGACAGCGTGCTGATGTAGCTCAGTAGGTAGAGCGCATCCTTGGTAAGGATGAGGTCACCGGTTCGAATCCGGTCATCAGCTCCAGCAAATCGCCTTTGTGAGGTCACTCGCAGAGGTGATTTTCTTTGTGTCATATGGGTTTCCGGCTTCTTCCCTCCTTTCCTGTCTGAGCGGCGGTACGCGCGTCCAGTCCGGTTTTCAGCTAATGATTTCAGCCTTTTTTCGCTTTTCCAGCTAATTTCTGCCGCGTCCCCGCCCGGATTGCTATGCATTCGATGCATGCGACCCTCCGTCAGCTAATGATTCCTGCTAACACGCAGAAATTTTTGCGTCAGGCGTGCTGCTGTGCACCAGGCGTCAGGACTTGCAGAAGCTTCCGGTACAGCTCCGGGTTTTGCTGAATCTGTGCCATCAATGCCGACACATCTGCGCCATCCGATGCTTCTTCCCTTTTCCTTTGCGGATAGAAGCTGTCCTCCACCAGCCGTGACAAGGCACGCTTCTCGCAGTCCAACGCCTCGTTGTAATGAGCCATCAGAACCTCCGGTGACTGTCCGGCGTTCTCCGCAACCAGCTGGTAGTTGTTCTGCGACAGACGCACCTTGTGCATCTGTCCCGACTTCCGAAGCCCCTGGAAGTCGATCCGCTCATTCTCCGGAATGCCGATTCGCTTCTGGTGTTCCTTGAAGCTCTTCTCCAGATTTCTGGGATCGACCGGCCGCCCGTCTGCCTGGCGGATCAGTAATCCGTAATCCTGATACTCCTCCCGGAAGAAAGCCTTGTTCTCCTCAATCCGTGCTATACGCTGGCGAAGTTCCTCCAGAAGCGGTGTGGTCAGATACTGCTTCCGGTGGCTGTCCTCCGTTTTCGGCCCTTTGAGAATCAGGCTGCTTCTCGATGTTGCCACCTGCTTGGGGAAGATGCGAAGCACTTCTTGCCTGGGCAGCACGCTGATGGCATTGTCAGACACACGCTGAATCTGCCTGGTGATCCACAGGCTGCCGTCCCGGAGATCAATCGTCTGCAGATCAATACCCGCCGTTTCACCGGCCCGCAAGGAGCACACGAACGCCAGATGGACAGCCAGATGCAGCAGCCCGTCCTCCCGGATGCTGTCGAGCACCTCGAAAACACGGCGGGCATCCCAGGCCCTGCGCTTGACCGTTTTTTCCGTGGGCGCGGTAACTTTGGGAATTTCCGTGATGTAGTGCCACTTCCTTGCCGACTCAAAGCCCGAGGTCAGGATCGTAAAGCATTTCTTTATGGTACTGGAGGACAGCGTTGGAATATCCTCCGGACGCTTCCCGTAGCTTTTGGGCCCGCGGCAGGGTTTCCGGCTCAGCGCATCCAGGAAATCGTCAATGTCCTCCGCTGTAATGCTGCTCATCACCCGGTCGCCGAAGTACGGCAGAATATGCCGTTCCAGATTGCTGCGATAGCTGTCGTAGGAGTTGGGCGAAAAGCGTTCCTTCCTGGCGTGGATGGGCAGCCATTTCTCCACAAACTCCCGATACGTCTTGGTGGTATTGTCCTGCGCAGCGTGAGGCGGCGTTTCCTCCGGTGCTTTGGGGCGGAACCGTTCGACCACTGCTCTTTCTGCCGCACGCCTGCATTGGTATTCGGCAGCTGCCTTCCGGATTTCATGGTGAAGCCGGTTCTTTTGCAGATAGTCGATATATGCCTTTCTGTGCATCGCCTCCAGTTCCGTTGCATAGGTCTCCCATTGCTGCTTGAGTTTGCCATCCTCTGTTCTGTAGGGATAAATGATGTTGTGGGCAATGCCCCTTACCTTGTAGGTTGCCATGTTCGCTTTCCTTTCCCGCATCAGGTCAGGTAAGCTCCGCTTGCTCGTTCAGCCACTTGTCAAAGGATTCCTTGTGAATTCGCAGGCATCGCTTGCCCAACCGCATCACTTTAAATTGTGTGGTGGTTTCGCAGAGTCCGTAGGCTTTGCGCAGGCTGATGCCAAGGATTTGTGCTACCTGCTCAGCGGTATATGTCCGCTGAACGCATTCCCCTTCAGAAGAACCTCGCATCCTGTGTCCTCCTCTCGCTGTGCCGCACATGGATGGATCCGCGTACCTCCTTTCAAGTTTCTTGATTAGCAGGTACGGATATTCTATAAACAGCTACATCCTCTGTCAACACTGTCGCTGCACAGAGGCATCATGCAAGCACATGGTCGCTGCTGGCTGCCGCGTCATAGCCCCGCCGGTACCGCTGTCCCC
>CAMDVP010000020.1 GCA_945877525.1 uncultured Clostridia bacterium
AAGTCGGAGGGACTGCGGTCCCTCCGACGCCTCCCGGGGGTTTTTTGACTGGCTGAGGGATGCTTTCCGTTTCGGAGAGCATCCCTTTTCTCGTATTCCGCGAACAGGGGTGTGGACAGATACCGGTCGCCGGTGTCGGGCAGCAGGACAACGATGGTCTTGCCGGCGTTTTCCTCCCGGCGGGCCAGTTCAATGGCTGCAAAAGCTGCGGCGCCGGAAGAAATGCCCACCAGCACGCCCTCCTTACGGCCAATCAGCCGCCCGGTGGCAAAGGCGTCCTCGTTGCCCACTGGGATGATTTCGTCATAGACTGCGGTGTTCAGCACCTGAGGCACAAAGCCCGCGCCGATGCCCTGAATCTTGTGGGGGCCCGCCTTGCCCTCGGACAGCACAGGAGAGTCCTTCGGCTCCACAGCGACAACCCTGATTTCGGACTTTTGCCCCTTGAGGTACTCGCCCACGCCGGTGATGGTGCCGCCCGTGCCCACGCCTGCCACGAAGAAGTCCACCTGCCCGTCGGTGTCCTCCCAGATTTCCGGGCCGGTGGTGGCCCGGTGGGCCGCCGGGTTAGCGGGGTTGACGAACTGACCGGGAATGAAGCTGTGGGGGATCTCCCGTGCCAGCTCCTCCGCCTTGGCGATGGCGCCCTTCATGCCCTTGGCGCCCTCAGTCAACACCAGCTCCGCACCATAGGCGCGCATCAGCTGGCGGCGCTCCACAGACATGGTGTCGGGCATGACGATGATGATGCGGTATCCCCTGGCTGCCGCGACTGCCGCCAGGCCGATGCCCGTGTTGCCCGAGGTGGGCTCGATAATCACCGCCCCGGGTCCCAGCAGACCCTGGGCCTCGGCTTCATCGATCATGGCCTTGGCAATGCGATCCTTAACCGAGCCGGCGGGGTTGAAGTATTCCAGCTTGGCCAGGATGCGGGCCTTCAGGCCCAGCTCCTTCTCAATGCCCTTGAGCTCCAGCAGCGGGGTGTGTCCGATCAGCTGATCCGCCGAGGTATAAATGCTTGCCATATCATTATTCTCCTTTCATGATGGGGTCGATGCAATACAGCTGCCGCGCACGACCGACATCGTGTCAGGGCCAGGGCGGCGGCAATGCGCTCCGACCGCAGGCGCGGCGACGAATGCTTCATGGCGGTCACTCCCTCCTGAAAATGGGGAATACAAAAAAACGGGACACCCATGCGGGCGTCCCGTTGCAAACAAGCGCGGTCTGTTTACCGGCGGCGGACGCATGGGAAATCAGAGCACATGCACTGACACATGCCCATACACACAGCCATGATCCGCAGCTGCTTTGCCATCGCGTCCAGCCTCCTTCCGTAAGATTGTATGCAGAATACTGCATGAAAGAACGTCTGTCAAGGGCTTTTCTGTTTTTTGTTTGTTTTTCCGGGGCATGCAAAAAAGCGGCCGAAGCCGCTTTTTTGCGTGGGCATTACGCCCAGGGGTTCTCGGTGGGATAGGGCAGGTTCTTGGGCTGGTTCCAGCCGATGTCCTTCACGCCCAGGTACTTGAACACCTCGAACAGCTGCTTGGCGCAGTGCGCGAAGGCCACGGCGCCATGGTGCGGATAGCCCTTCTGCACCAGCACATGGCGGTAGAAGCGGCCCATTTCCTTGATGGCGAACACGCCGATGCCGCCGAAGGAGCGGGTGGCCACAGGCAGTACCTCGCCCTGGGCAATGTAGGCGCGCACGTCGCCGTTGGCGTCGCACTGCAGGCGATAGAAGGTGATGTCGCTGGGCGCGATGTCGCCTTCGAGGGTGCCGCGGGAGATGTCGGGCTCGGAGCCTTCGGGCTCCAGCACGCGGTGCTGGATCAGCTGATACTTCACCGCGCGGTCGGCGCACATCTTGCAGGCGGGGGTGTTGCCGCAGTGGAAGCCCATGAAGGTGTCGGTCAGGCTGTAATCAAACTTGCCCTTGATGCACTCGTCATAGATGTAGCCGGGCACGGAGTTGTTGATGTCAAGCAGAGTGACCGCGTCGCCGGTCAGGCAGGCGCCGATGTACTCGCTCAGCGCGCCGTAGATGTCCACCTCGCAGGCCACGGGGATGCCGCGGGCCGCCAGGCGGGAGTTCACATAGCAGGGCTCAAAGCCAAACTGACTGGGGAAGGCCGGCCAGCACTTGTCGGCAAACACCACATACTTGCGGGCGCCCTTGTGGTTTTCCGCCCAGTCAAGGAGCGTCAGCTCGAACTGCGCCATGCGCTCGTTCAGGTCGGGGTAGTACTTGCCCTCGCCCATTTCCTTGGCCATGTCGGCGCAGATTTCGGGAATGCGGGGGTCGCCGGCATGCTCCTTGTAGCTCACCAGCAGATCCAGCTCGCTGTTCTCCTCGATTTCCACGCCCAGCTCGTACAGGCCCTTGATGGGGGCGTTGCAGGCGAAGAAGTCCTGGGGACGGGGGCCGAAGGTGATGATCTTCAGGTTCTTCACGCCGATGATGGCACGGGCGATCGGGATGAACTCGGCAATCTTGTCGGTCAGCTCGTCAGCGGTGCCCACGGGATACTCGGGGATGTAGCCGCGCAGGTGGCGCATGCCCAGGTTGTAGGAGCAGTTCAGCATGCCGCAGTAGGCGTCGCCGCGGCCGTTGATCATGTCGCCGTCGCCCTCGGCCGCCGCCACAAACATGCAGGGGCCGTCGAAGTTCTTGGCGATCAGGGTCTCGGGGGTCTCGGGGCCGAAGTTGCCCAGGAACACCACGCAGGCATTGCACTCGTTGGCCTTGAGCTCTTCCACGGCCTTGAGCATATCCTTCTCATTTTCCACGGTGGTCTTGATTTCCACCATGTTCAGGTTCTTCTGGCCGCACTTCTCAGCGATGGCCGCCCGGCGCTTTTCAGACAGCTGGATGGGGAAGCAGTCGCGGGACACGGCCACCAGGCCGAGCTTGACAACAGGGATATTCTGCATCTGTCTATTCCTCCTCTGAATTCTTGCACTGCAAAGCAGATTGCTTCTTTCTAAAGAATACCACTGAATTTCCTTTCCGTCAATATCCAAGCGTGTGCCGGGAGGGGTGCATGCGGCGTGTAAAATCCGCGTAAAGTTTCCGGAGAATTTTCCGGAATCATTGTCAGAAGGTAAAAACTATGTTAAAGTAGTATCCGTATAGGCAAAAATGGGTGATGCAAGAGAACGCATTGCGGGAGGAAACGCCATGACGGTGATGAACGTCTTTTCGCTCCTGGGCGGCCTGGGTCTGTTCCTGTTCGGCATGAGAATCATGGGCGAGGGTCTGGAGCGGGCCGCGGGCAACCGGCTGAAAAAGCTGCTGGAGGTGGTGACCCACAACCGGCTGCTGGCAGTGCTGGCCGGCATCGTGATTACGGCGGTGATCCAATCCTCCTCGGCCACCACGGTGATGGTGGTGGGCTTTGTCAACGCCGGTCTGCTCAGCCTGACCCAGGCCGTTGGCGTGATTATGGGCGCGAACATCGGCACCACAACCACATCGCTCCTTTTGTCGGTGAAGATCGACTTCGGCGCGATTTTCGCCTGCGTGGGCCTGATTCTCACAGCCCTGCCCAAAAAGCATGAAACAGCCCAGCAGTTCGGCTATGTAACCATGGGACTGGGCATTCTGTTTGTCGGCATGAACACCATGTCCTCCGCCATGGCGCCGCTGCGGGACTGGCAGCTGTTCCGGGACGCCATCATCGGGGTGAGCAATCCCTTCGTCGGCGTGCTGGTTGGCGCGGCCATCACGGCGCTAATCCAGTCCTCCTCGGCCAGCGTGGGCATTCTGCAGGCCCTGGCCGGCGAGGGGCTGATCCCCCTGCAGGGGGCCATGTTCATCCTTTTCGGGCAGAACATCGGCACCTGCGTTACGGCGCTGCTGGCCTGCTCGGGCACCAACGCCACCGCCAAGCGCGCGGCCGTAGTGCATCTGCTGTTCAATGTAATCGGCGCGCTGCTGTTTACCGTTCTTACCTGCCTGCTTCCCCTGGCGGACTGGATTGAGGCTCTGGCCCCCGGCAATCTCCGGTTACAAATTGCGCTGATTCACATCGTGTTCAATGTAACCACCACAAGTCTCCTGCTGCCCATGGCCAGCCTGCTGGAAAAGGCAGCCTGCCTGCTGGTGAAGGAGGAGGGCGGCCTGGGCGAAAGCGAGCCCATGCGCCTGACCTATTTCGACGAGCGCCTGCTGAAAACCCCCGCCATCGCCGTGGCCCAGCTGTTCAACGAGGTGCAGCGCATGGGCGACATTGCCATGGGCAACTTCACCGGCTCGGTGGCCTGCTTTGAGGGCTGGGATGAGGAGCGCGCCGCGGAAATCACCCGCAACGAGGATGTGCTGGACTTTCTCAACAAGGAAATCACCTCCTGCCTGGTGGAGGTCAAGGGCCTTGACCTTAACGAGGAGGACACCCGGCTGGTGGGTTCGCTGTTCCATGTGGTCAACGACCTGGAGCGCGTGGGCGACCACAGCATGAATATTCTGGAGGCCGCCCAGCTCAAGCAGCGGGAGGAGGTCAAGTTCTCGCCCAAGGCAGTGGCGGAGCTGGATAACCTCTCCGGCATGGTGAAGGGGCAGCTGGACGTGGCCATGAGCATGTTCCGCGCCCAGAGCGACGACAGTGAAACCATCCAGGCCGTGGAGGACAACGAGGAGGCCATCGACAACCTGACCGAATCGCTGCGCCAGCACCATGTGGAGCGTCTCAAGAACAAGAAGTGCTCCGCCAAAAACGGCATGATTTACCTGGATATGCTCACCAACCTGGAACGTATCGGTGACCACGCCGAGAACATCGCCACCTCCGTGGACAAGAACACCGAGGTGCCCAGGTGGCTGTAAGTCGCGCTTGACAATGTCCGTCACCGTGCTAAAATTAGAACGATTTTCTGCAAAAGAGGTGCGGCGGATGGCTGGAAAGGGCGGTGTGAAGCTTCGGGCGCTGCGGGCGGCGTTTCCCCATACGGTGCCGATATTGACGGGGTTTCTTTTTCTGGGCATGACCTATGGGGTGTATATGGCGTCCCTGGGGTTCAGCTGGATTTATCCCACGCTGATGGCCCTGACGATCTATGCCGGGTCGATGGAATTCGTCACGGCCAATATGCTCCTGGGGGCCTTCAACCCCCTGCAGGCCTTCGCCATGACGCTGATGGTCAACGCCCGCCACCTGTTCTACGGCCTGGCCATGCTGGACCGCTTCCGGGGGCTTGGTTGGAAGAAGCTGTACCTGATTTTCGGCATGTGCGACGAAACCTTTTCGGTCACCTGCTCGGTTCGCGCCCCGGAGGGCGTGGACGAGGGCTGGTTTATGACCTTTGTAACCCTGCTTGACCAGCTGTACTGGGTGCTGGGGGCAGCTCTGGGCGGGCTGTGCGGAGCGCTGCTCACGCTGAACACCGAGGGGCTCGACTTTGTGATGACCGCCATGTTTGTGGTGATTTTCCTGGAAAACTGGCTCAAGGAAGAAAATCATACCAGCTCGCTCCTGGGGCTGGGGCTGCCGCTGGTGTGCCTGGTGCTTTTCGGCGCGCAGAACTTTATCCTGCCGTCCATGGCGGCAATCCTCCTGGCACTGACGGCCCTGCGCGGCCGCCTGGAGAATGGGGGCGACCCGGCATGAGCGTGACGGAACAGATCATCACCATTGCGGCGGTGGTGCTGGGCACTATGCTGACCCGCTTCCTGCCCTTCCTGCTGTTTCCCGCGGGAAAGCCCACGCCGCGCTATGTGCAGTACCTGGGCAAGGCGCTGCCTGGGGCGGTGTTCGGGCTGCTGGTGGTATACTGCCTGAAAAACGTCAGCCTGCTTTCGGGCAGCCACGGCCTGCCGGAGCTGATTGCCATTCTGGCGGTGGCGGGGCTTCATCTGTGGAAGCGGCAGATGCTTTTGTCCATTGCGGGCGGGACGATCTGCTATATGCTGCTGGTGCAGCTGGTTTTCTGAAGCGCAGGAAGCCATCGGGGCGCGGCCGGGAAGGCCGCGCCCCGATGCAATTCCTTACGCTGCATCCGAAGATCGAAATATATATAGACATAGAGCTATTCCTTAAGCAGGGTCTCCTTTTGGGCTACTTTCTCTTTGATTGCTGCAACTGTATTCTCGACTGAAAGATGCGTTGTGTCAATGACATTTTTTTCGTACGCTCCCAAATTGCTGAACTGTTCCCACATGATTTCCACTATTTCTCCGTTGGTTTTCCTGTCTGATTTCGAGCGCTCAATCGCCCGCCTCATGGTTTCTTTCTTATCTGCCCTTAAAACAACATAATGCACTTCATAGCCTTCTTGAACAATATTCCGCCACGGCTCCAAAAACCACGGTCCGATAATACCGTCTACAATGACGTCATATCCTCCACAGGCATATCGCTTTGCGGCTTCTGTAAATGCTTCGATCACAACTCGATTCTGTCCTTTGGATTCCGGCAGATACGGGGGAATTGCTCCTTTGCAAAGATAGTGGTAAAAATCATCCGTGTGCATATGCGTGGTTTTTTCCATAGAGGATTCTCTTGCAACAACAGCCGATATGGTGGTTTTTCCTGTTCCCGGTGCGCCGGTAATAACGATAATTCTTCCGTTCTCCATTAATCCATATCCTTCCAATTCATAATTTGCCCTGCTCCATCCCCCCGTCGCGGCATTCACGCCGCGGAAATCTTCACGCCCCCGTCGCCTTGCCGTCACGGATCTGTCAGATGGGGATGGGATGATGAACGGGGCTCTACAGGCTGGCCTGAAACGCCTCGTAGGTATAGGCGGCGGCCTCATTCTCCGTCAGGCGGCGGGCGAAGGGCGCGCGCTCCCCTGCCGCGCCGGGGCCGGTACAGCCGTATTCGGCATACAGCCCCGCGCTGTGAAAGGCGGGCTTGTCCCAGTCATGCCAGCCCTCGGGGTGGATGTGGGGGCCCAACTCGCAGTGCAGCAGCACGGTTTTCGCGTAGTCCCGCCAGGGGCGGCCCAGATAAACGCTGCCCTCCGCCACGCCCTCCCCCAGGAAGCGGCAGTGGGAAAACACATACCCGAAGCGCTGCCCCTCCGGGGTGGAGGCGGCGGTGGCATAGCCCTCGGCAGGGGCGGAGCGGTCAGCCCGGCCGTCCACGGATGCAATGTCGCATGCTTCAAACCATGCCGCGGCGCTGCCGAAGATGAAGTCGACATCCCCCTCGATGCGGCAGCGGCGATAGGTGTGGCGCTGGGGCAAGCGGGGCGCGAACTGCTTGGGGCCGATGAAGCCGTTTTTCTGCAATTCCTTCGGGGGCAGGGGAGCAGTAAACAGCGTGTCCTGGAAGGAGCGCAGGCAGCAGCCCTCGCACAGGAAGAAGTCCCCGTCGGCATACAGGGCGATGGCCTGTCCGGCCTTCTCTCTTGGGGCGCAGTCGTTGACAATGCTCAATCCCTGCAGGGTCACATGGGGTGCGTCCACCCGCACCGTGGCGGTGCGGAAGGTGCCCCGGGGCTGGCCGTCCTCAAGCGGCTCCTTTGCGCCGTCCTGCCAGCGGATGACGGTTTTGTCCGTCCCCGCGCCCCGCAGCACCAGACGGGGGCGGTCCAGCAGCACCTTTTCCCGGTATTCTCCCGGGGCCAGCTCAAGGCACAGGGGCGCACCGTCATAGGGCGGCAGGGCGGCCAGAGCTCGGCTGATGGCGCTGGGGCCGGGCAGCACGGCATAGGTCAGCATGAGGGCTCCTCCTCATGGGCAGGTTTTTGATGATTGGCAATGGCCTCCCGCTCGGCGGAAAGCTCCCGGTAAAGCTGCGGGGCCTGCCAGTGGATGTTGGTGGGGGTGGCCACTGCCTTGAGGGGGAAGAACAGGCGGAAGCGCTTGAGGGAGGACAGCAGGTTTCCGGCCTTGCTGCCGTTCAGGCTGCACAGAATGAGCATTTCCCCCTCGAAGGGCTCGGCGTCGCCGGGAGCCTCCTCCCGGGGGAGCAGGCCGCACAGCGCTCCGATGGGCTGGGCGAAGTCCCCCGCTGTCACGTTTCTGACCTGCACGCCCTGGGACATGCAGGCAAAGCGCAGCTTGCCAAGACGATCGTCGGAAACATTGAAGGCGAGCACCATAGGCTGCATGAAAACCGCTCCTTTGCATGGATGGAATGCGGTGTTCATTCGACGGGGAGGAGCTGATTCCCTGCATTATGGAATCAGGTTGAGCATGTCGGAATCGTTGTTGACGTCCACAAAGGAGTCCGGCACCTGGCCGACGATGATGGATTCGGCCACGGCCACCTGGGTGGATGCCTGAATGGCGGCGGAGCCGGTGGGAATCACCAGACGCACCGTGGCGGTGAGGGTGAGCAGCACCTTGTGCCGCGTCTGGTTGATGCCGGCCGTCTGGAACTCGGTATCGAATCGGGCTCCCACAGAGCCCACGGGGAGAATCCGCACCGGGATTTTCGGGCCCGCGCCGGCAAACACCGTCAGCCCCAGCGCCGAGCCCAGGGGTACGGACACGGTTTGCTCCTCCAGCCCTGTAAGGCGCGTCTGGGCCAGAAGCGCGGCATGGGAGGCCAGACGGTTCATCTCGGCGGTGTTGGCCTGAATCAGCCGCACGGCGCCGTCCTCCCCGGTGGTCACAGCCATCAGCCGGTCGTAGCTCACCCCGGCGGAAACGGCTTCCTCCGCCGCTTCGTTGAGGGTCTGTACCGCAAGGGCCCGGGCCCTTGCGTCGGCCAGGGACAGCACCACCCGGGTGAGATTGCCGTCCAGATACCACCAGATGGCGGCAAATAGCCCCACAGCCAGCAGCACGCCCCGCAGAAGGGCTCGGCGGTTTTTTCCCGGGAATGCAGACATTGCAAGACCTCCTTCGTTGTATCGGTGAGGCGGGGGCGGTTGTGTCCGGGGCCGCGTTGTGCTATAATTACGCTGTGACTTTATGCCGCGCACACGGGCCGCATGCCGCCCCAAGCCATTTCAGGAGGTGACCCGGCTTTGAGAAGAAGCAAGCGGAGCGACCGCTATGAAGCAAACGACCAGCCCTATGCCGGCCGGGAGGACTGGCAGGAGGCGGAATACGGCCCGGACGATCCGTCGGAGGACGCTTATTTCCCCGAGGACGCCTATCCGCCGGAAAATGCCTATCCCCCCGAGGACGCTTATGCGCCGGAGGATGTTTATCCCCCCGAGGATGCGGAAGGGGAGGACGCCTATACCCATGAGGATTTCTGGGAGGATGCGCCCCTGCCCCCCGAAGAATCCGCGGAGGAAAAGACCTATGCCCACAGCATCTTCAAGCCCGCCACCGGCAAACCGAACTTCGTGCTGTGCGTAGCGGTAAACGTGGTGCGCATTCTGGCAGTGCTGGTGCTGCTGGCCGGGCTGGCTGTGGTGGGCGCGGTGGCCGGCATCGCCAAGGGCTATGTGGAAACCGCCCCCGACCTGAACCTGGCCGCCCTTGACGAGCAGGCCCAGACGTCCTTTATTTATGACGCAGGCGGCAACCTGATCTGTGAATACAAGGGCACGGAAAACCGCGTAATGGTCTCTCTGGCGGCCATGCCCACCTATCTGCAGCGCGCCTTCGTGGCCGTTGAGGATTCCCGCTTCTATACCCATAACGGCGTGGACCTCAAGCGCATTGTGGGCGCCTTTGTGTCGAACCTGTCCTCCTCCTCCACCCAGGGCGGCTCGACCATCACCCAGCAGCTCATCAAGAACACCCTTCTTTCCAGCGAGCAAAGCTACAAGCGCAAAATTCAGGAAGCCTACCTGGCCATGCAGCTGGAGCAGAAGTACACCAAGGACGAAATTCTCGAAAGCTATCTGAACACCATTTACCTGGGCGAAAATTACTACGGCGTGCAGACCGCCGCCCAGGGCTACTTCGGCAAATCCCTGGCGGAATTGACCCTGCGGGAATGCGCCATGCTGGCGGGTACCTGCAACAGCCCCTACTACTATAATCCCCGCCGCAACTTCTACACCCGCTCCAAGGAGGGGGTCGATTACGCGGCCATCACCAACGACCGGACCAATTATGTGCTGCGCTGCATGTACGAAAACCAGTTCATCACCTACGAGCAGTATCAGGAGGCGCTGGATCCCGCCACGGCCCAGGTGCTGGAAAAGGATCCCTCCTCCGGCGCGGGCATGTATGAATATCCCCACTATGTGGAATACGCCGTCAACGAGGTGGTGGATATCCTCCTGGAGCTGAACGGCCTGGAGAACACCACCGCCAACCGCTACGCCATGGAAAACAAGCTGCGCACCGGCGGCTATCACGTCAAGCTGGCCATCGACACGGATATCCAGAAAATCGTGGAGGACAGCCTGGAAAACTGGACGAAATACCCCTCCCTGCGGGATCCCGCGGACAAGGTGTACCGCTCCAAGAACCCTGACGGTACCTATGACGAAATCATCCAGCCCCAGGCCGCGGCAGTGGTGCTGGACTACCGCACGGGCGAATTGAAGGCCATCGTGGGCAGCCGCACCAAGCCCACCGCCAAGAAAACCCTCAACCGCGCCACCGACATGAAGATGCCCGTGGGTTCGTCCATCAAGCCCATCGCGGTGTACGCCCCGGCGCTGGAGCTGGGCGCGTCCCCGGCGAGCATCGTGTACAACATGCCCCTGCCCATTTCCGGCTGGAAAAACGCCAAGGGCGAGGATACCTGGCCGAAAAACTACGGCGGAGGCGGCTACACCGGCCCCACCACCCTGCGCTACGCCATGCGCAAAAGCCTGAACACCGCCGCCGCCCAGACCCTCATGACCATGGTGGGCGTGGAGCGCTCAGCGGACTTCCTGCGGCGCATGGGCATCGACGATGACCATATCGACGAAACCCCCTTCGGCCTGAGCCTGGGCTCCAGCGGCATCACGCCCATGCAGATGACCGTGGCCTTCGGCGTGCTGGCCAACGGCGGCGTGTATCAGGAGCCCATCTCCGTCCTGGGCATTTCCGACTCCGAAGGCAAGGTGGTATGGGACGGCCACGCCAACCAGGAACGCCGCAGGGTGTTCTCCGAGTCCACCTCCTATATGATTGTGGACATGCTCAAGGATGCGGTGAGCAGCGGCACCGGCACCACCGCAAAGATCAAGGGCCAGACCGTGGGCGGCAAAACCGGCACCAACTCCGACCAGAAGGGCGTGTTCTTCTCCGGCATGACGGGGTACTACGCCTCCGCCCTGTGGGTGGGCCATGACAACTACAAGGCCCTGGCCGGCTCCTCCACGGGCTCGGGCGCAGCCGCGCCCCTGTGGCAGAGCTATATGAGCAAGATTCACTCCCAGAAGGGTCTTTCCAACCGGGACATTCTGGAGGGCGACCCCACCCAGTACGGCCTGGTGAAGGCCACTACCTGCGCCGTCAGCGGCCAGCTGGCCACCGACGCCTGCCGCAATGACGCCAAGGGCTACGGCACGGTCACCGACTGGTGGGCCCAGGGTACCGTGCCCACCGTCAGCTGCCAGATGCATGTGACGGAGAACATCTGCGCCGACAGCGGTCAGCCCGCTTCCCCCTACTGCCCCAACGTGGTGCAGAAGGGCGTGGTCACCATCCCCAAGGGACATCCGCTGTACAAGTTCATCGGCACCCAGTATGAAAGCGTACTGGAGGAATATCTGGGCGCGGCGGCGGCGTATTCCGGCAGCATGTGCAGCTATCACACCAGCGCATCCTCCGGGGGCAATTCCCAGATGAACAACCAGCTGATTGCCGACGCACAGACCCTGATTGCCCAGGCCCAGGGCATGCTGGGCGCCATGGATTCCTCCGGCGTGCAGTACCAGAGCATTCAAAGCGCCATCAGCAGCCTGCAGAGTGTGATTTCTTCCTCCTCGCCCAGCCAGGGCGACATCGTATCGGCCATGGGCCGCCTGACCCAGGCCATGGCGGGGCTGTACTGATGGACGCGGTCTACCATGCCCTGCTGGAGGTGCGCGCCCCCCTCCAGCAGGGGGAATATGATCTGCACCGCCTGGTGATGGACGAGCTTTCCCGGCAGGGCGTACCCTTTGAGCATGAGGTATCCCTGGCCCCCCGCTGCCGCATCGACCTGATGTGCAGCAGGGTTGGGGTTGAAATCAAGCGGGGCCGGGTGGAGCGGGCGAAGGTATTGCGCCAGCTGACCCGCTATGCCGCATGCCCGCAGGTGGCGGGGCTGATTCTGGTGACGGAAAAAAGCCTTGGCCTGCCCCGGGAGATCGGCGGTAAGCCCGTCCGAGTTATCTGTTTGAACCGTTTGTGGGGGATTGCGCTATGATGGAGGACTGGCAGGAGCCCGAAGGCAGGGAGGAGGAGCTTCTCCCGCCCTACCTGCGCTATGCCGACGCGCCCGCCGGACGCACCTACGGCACCCTGAGCTACAACCGCCGCAGCCGCTGCTGGGTGGTGAAGGGCGACCCGTCGGTGACGGAAATGTGCAAGCGGCTGTTTCCCGGCTCAGCCGGAAGCAAGCGGGGCGAGGCCCGCTTTCCGGCCCACCGCAGAACGGCGGGGGAACTGTGCTGGCTGATGATGCGCTTTCCCCTGACGGTGAAGATGGCCGACCTTCCCCTGTGGGACAAGGCCGTGGCCGAAGCCCGGGCCTACGCCGTGCGCCAGGAGCAGGCGGCCCGCCTGCCCAGCCGCATGACTCCGCCGGAGGGAAGCTTCACCGGGGAACTGATGGCCTTTCAGCAGGAGGGGCTGGCGTTCCTTCTTCAGCACGACCGGTGCCTGCTGGCCGACGAGATGGGCCTGGGCAAAACGGTGCAGGCGCTGTCCTGGCTGGCTTCCACAGGGCTGTTTCCCGCCCTGGTGATTCCCCCCGCCCACCTGACCCGCAACTGGCAGGAGGAAACCGCCCGCTTTCTTCGCATCGGCGGCGCGCCGCCCCGGGTGCATGTGGTCCGAGGTCTCAAGCCCTACGACCTGCCCGAGGCGGATGTGTATGTGATGCACTATCTGCTTTTGCGCGGCTGGAAGGAAGCATTGCCCACCCTGCCCTTCCGGGCGGTGATTTTCGACGAAATCCAGGAGCTTCGCCACACCGGCACAGAGAAATACTCCGCCGCCAGCCTGCTTTCGGAAAGCTGCGAGCATGTGATCGGCCTGTCCGGAACGCCCATCTACAATAAAGGCGGAGAAATCTGGAACGTCATCAACATTCTGGACTACCATTTCCTGGGCGACTGGGAGAGCTTCTCCCGGGAGTGGTGCTACGGCTACGGCAACGCCGTGGTGGTCAAGCCCGACCTGCTGGGGGCATACCTGAAGCGGGAGGGGTTGATGCTGCGCCGCACCAAGCAGGAGGTACTCAAGGAGCTGCCCCCCAAGCGCCGCCTGGTGCAGGAGCTGGACTGGAACGACAAGGTCTATGCCCGGCTGATGGAGCCCATCCTGCCGGAGCTGCTCCGCTGGAAAAGCGACGGCACGCTGACGGCCTCGGCCCGGGCCATGCTGGAGGAGCAGATCAGCCAGCGGGCCCGGCAGGCCACCGGCGTGGCCAAGGCGCCCTATGTGTGCCAGTTTGTCCGGGCGCTGTTGGAGGGCGGGGAAAAGGTGCTGCTCTTTGCCCACCACCACGAGGTGATGGACATCTACAAAAAGGAGCTGCATGCCTTTGCGCCGGGGTTCATCACCGGGCGGGAGACCTCCGCCATGAAGGACAGGGCTGTAGAGCGCTTCATGACCGGTAAAACCGATTTGGTATGCATCAGCCTCAGGGCAGCCAGCGGGCTGAACCTGCAGCGGGCCACCTGCGTAGTGTTTGGTGAGCTGGACTGGTCGCCGGCAGTGCACTCCCAGGCGGAAGACCGCGCCCACCGCATCGGGCAGGAGGACTCCCTGCTGTGCTACTATCTGGTTTCCCCCCAGGGGAGCGACGCGGCCATGCAGGAGGCTCTGGGCCTGAAGGTCAGCCAGTTTGTTGGGCTGATGGGCGACACGCCCGTTTCGGCCCGTGAGGCGGCGGACGCGGCCAGCCAGGCTCGGCAGCATGTGGAGCGCCTGGTGCAGGAGTTGTGCAGCAACGCGACGGAAGGAGCATGCCTGTGAAGATTGACGAACCCCGCCTGCCCCGGGAGCTTCGGGCGTTATGTGAATGGCCCGACGAGGACGAGGTGGAGGGTTGCCTGCTGGAGGGCCTTGACCTGACGGGAGAGGATCTCCATGCCCGGGAATTTCGCGGATGCATATTGCGCCGGTGCAGCCTGTCCCAGGCGGAGCTGCGCCGCACGGCATGGACGGACGTGGCCTTTGACCACTGCGATCTGTCCGGCTGCTTTCTGGAAAACGCGGCGCTGCAGCGGGTGCGCCTGACGGGATGCCGTCTCACAGGCACGGACATGACCCATGCCCTTCTGCGGGACGCGGTGCTCTCGGAGTGCCGCATGGATTACCTCAACCTGGCCCGGGCCAAGGCGGAGCGGGTTTCCTTCGAGGGCGGAAGCCTGCGGGAGGCGGCGCTGGAAGAATGCACGCTGAAGCACGCCTGTTTTGATGATTGCGACATGACCCGTGTGACCATCCACCTCACGCCCATGAAGGGCGTCGATCTGCGCACCTGCCGCCTGGACGGCATCACCTGCGACCTGTCAAGCCTGCGGGGCATGACGGTCAATCCCCTGCAGGCCGCGGCACTGGCCAGACTGCTGGGGCTGGATGTGAAAGACTAAAGGAGAATTGCTTATGCTGCAAATCGGCTGTCATCTGTCCGCCTCCAAGGGCTATCTGCATATGGGGCGGGAGGCTGTGTCCATCGGGGCGGGCACCTTTCAGTTCTTCACCCGCAATCCCCGGGGCGGCTCGGCCAAGGCTGTGGATGAAAAGGATGTGGCCGCCTACCATGCCTTTGCCGCTGAAAACGGAATCAGGGTGATTCTGGCCCACGCGCCCTACACCCTCAACGGCTGCTCCGCCGACCCGGCCATCCGCGACTTTGCCACCCGCACCATGAAGGACGACCTGCGCCGCATGGAGTATCTCCCCGGCAACCTGTACAACTTCCACCCCGGCAGCCATGTGGGCCAGGGCGTTGACGCGGGCATCGAAATGATCGCCGCCATGCTCAACGCCATCCTGTGGGAGGACATGCGTACCACAGTGCTGCTGGAAACCATGGCGGGCAAGGGCAGCGAGGTGGGCGGCAGCTTTGAGGAGCTGCGGGCCATCCTGGACCGTGTAGCGCTTACGGATCACATGGGCGTATGCCTGGATACATGCCATGTGCACGACGCTGGCTATGACATCGCAGGCGACCTGGACGGCGTGCTGACCCGCTTTGACAAGGCGGTGGGGCTTGACAGAATCCGGGCGGTGCATATCAACGACAGCAAAAATCCCCTGGGCGCCCGCAAGGACAGGCACGAGAAAATCGGCCTGGGCGCCATCGGCACGGAGGCGATCCTTCGGGTGATGACCCATCCGGCCCTGCGGGACAAGCCCTTTTATCTGGAGACGCCCAACGAACTGGAGGGCTATGCCCGGGAAATTGCGATGTTGAAGGAGAAATGGGCATGATGGAGGTAGCAGCGGGAATCATCCGTCATTCAGACGGCCGGGTGCTGATCTGCCGGCGGGGCGAGGGACGGCATCATGCCCACCTGTGGGAATTTCCCGGGGGTAAGCTGGAGGCGGGGGAATCCGCCGAGTTTTGCCTGGCTCGGGAGCTGATGGAAGAACTGTCCCTTCCGGTGACAGGATTGCGGGAGGTACACTGCAGCGAGGCGGAGGGCATCGTGTTTCACTTTGTGGAAGGAACGACGTCCGCCGAGCCCTGCCTGACCGAGCACGAAGCCATGGCCTTTGTCCGGCCGAGGGGGATGCTGCGCTACGCCTTCTGTCCCGCGGACGAGCCGGTGGCCCGTGCCCTGGCGCTGAATGATCCGTCCCTTCGGCACTTCTTCTGGGACTTTGACGGCACGGTCATGGACACCTATCCGGTGGGGGTGGAGGCCTTCCGCCGGGCCGCTTCGGCCCTGGGCGCGCAGCTGGAGGCCGCCGATGTGCTTAACCTGATGAAGCGCAGCGTGCCCGCCTGCCTGCGGGAGGTATCGGCGGCCCATGGCCTGGACAGGGACATGCTGGAGCGCCTGTTCCGGGCGGAGGAGGCCCGGGTGCCCGTGTCCGCCTCCGCGCCTGTGGCGGGCATTCCCGAAACCCTCCAGGCTCTGCGGGAGGCAGGCGGCCATCATTATCTGGTCACCCACAGGGATCGCCGCGCCGTCAGCTATCTGCAAAATGCCGGGCTGGACGGCCTGTTCGACGACCTGGTCACGGCGGAGGATGGTTTTCCCCGCAAGCCCCAGCCGGACAGCCTGCTGCACCTTGTGCGCAAGCACGGGCTGGACCCGGCGGAATGCGTGATGATCGGCGACCGGCCCATCGACACTGCCGCCGGACGAAACGCAGGTATGCTGTCCTGCCTGCTGGACGAGGAAAGCCGCTTTCCGGACGACCCTTGCGAGCTTCGCACGACGCAGGCAGACAGGCTTGCCGGGCTGCTGTGCCCGGTTCCCATCCTGTAATGCAAGGTTTTCCCGCTTCCGTCCGTTGTGATAGGTGAACGGCATGCAAAAGAATCCTATACCATCCTGGAGGAACGATATGCGAAGACTGCTTTGCTTCATCCTGACGCTGGCGCTGGCGCTTTCCTGCATGGCCCTGGCGGAGGAAACATCCCTGACCATGAACACCCCCGGAGAAACGGTTCGCCCCGGTCGGGCGGTGATGCTCTCCTTCACCGCGCCTGCGGAGGGCGCCGCGGAGCTGCGGGTGGAAAACGCCCAGGGGCAAACCGTGTCGGTGGTGGCGAAAAATTTCGCCGCCGTGTCCGGCTACAACGCTCTGTGGTGGAACGGTACCTATCAGGGCGTGCCTGCCCCGCAGGGAGATTATCTGCTGGTGCTTTCCCTGAACGGGGAAACCGCCTCCGCCCCGGTTGCCATCGGCCCCAACGCTCCCTACCTGACCCAGCTGGACGCGGACAATACCCTGGCGACCCCCGACGCGCCCGTCACCGTGACCTGCTATGCCAGCGAGGCGGGGGAAATCGCCGTGGGCCTTCTGCAGGGCGAGAACTGGATGGAGCTGACCCGGACGCCCGTGGAGGAGGGTTGGCAGACCTATGTATGGCAGACGGAACTGTACACGCTGCTTGGCCTGGAGGACGGGGACGCGTCCCTGACCTTCCAGCTGATTGACGCGGGGGGTGACGAGTCCACCGAGGAGCACCTGGCGCTGACCCTGAGCGGCTTCTCCACCCCGCAGCCCCTTTCCACGGAGGAAATCGCCGCCGGGCCTGACGGGCAGGGCGGGGCGGATCTGCTGGTGGAGGAGGTGACCGAGGAGCCGGAAGCCCCGGCAGCGGAGCAGCAGGTATTCACCCCCGCCTACGGCAGCCCGTATCAGACGGATACCACGCTGAACTACTGGACGCTTCCCATGGACATCACCAACGAGGCGGCGGTGTGGGAGGTGCTGATGCAGCCCATCACCGTGCTGGACGACGGCGGCAAGAAGGACAGCCAGCACAAGCGGCAGATTGTCATGCGCGCCCAGCCCAGTGCGGACAGCGCGGGCGTGGGCGTGGTCACCAACCTGACCCAGAGCGTCCATGTGCTGGAGGCTGGCGACGAATGGACGCTGGTGGAGTGCTATTCCTCATCCTTCTACGACAGCAAGGTGAAGCGCTGGAACCAGCTGGTGCAGGGCTATGTGCCCACCAAATACCTGAAGCAGGTAACCCCCGATTCCAGCATGGGGATTGTGGTGGACAAGCTGACCCAGCGGCTGTATATCTTCAAGGACGGCGCGCTGTACGACACGCTGCTGTGCTCCACCGGCCTGAGCAACGCCAAGCAGCCCTACAACGAAACCCGCTCCGGCGAGTTCCTCCTGCAAAACCCCGCCGTGGGCGGCTGGCAGGACGGAAACATGGTGTGCGAGCTGGGCATACGCTTTAACGGCGGCGACCTGATCCATCAGGTGCCTGCCCTGGTGTCCAGCAGCGGCAGCAAGGACTATTCCACCCTGGCCAAAAAGCTTGGCACCAAGGCCAGCCACGGCTGCATCCGTGTGCAGCGCAACAAAACCCCCAAGGGCACCAACATGAAGTGGATCTGGGACAACCGTCAGGACGAGATCAAGATTATCATCTGGGAGGACTGGCAGGGGCGGCAGATTCCCATCCCGGAGGACGACACGGTGCTGTACTACAACCCAAGCGACGGCTCGCTGTACCACACCTCGTCCTTCTGCTACTCCGCGCCGAAGGTGACCTTCGAGCCCTTCACCTACGGGCAGCTGGAGGAGGAACCCTTCAGCAAGCTCAAGCGCTGCGGCTACTGCACGCCTCCGCTGCGGGTTGGCGAAATTGAGGAGATCAACGCGGTCTATGCCCCCGGCGGCGACCATGACCCCATTCTGACCGAGGCAAGACGCAAACAGCTGGAATCGGAGGGCCTGGCTGACTGAGCCCGGCCCCGAAGGAGGCGGTAACATGAACATTGTGGACTATGTGATTCTGGGCGTGCTGGGGCTGAGCGTACTCATGGGCTTTTACCGCGGCTTCATCAGCTCGGTGCTGAACACCGGCGGGTGTCTGCTGGCCTTCGGGCTGTCCTTTGTGCTGTATCCCCGGGCGGCGGAATGGGTACAGGGCAACACCGAATTGACCCGCACCCTTCTGCACTACACCGATGCTTCCTCCCGCCTGGGCGACCTGGAGCTGGCCATCACCAATGTGGCTACCCTGACCCAGGACGCCATCTCCGGCATTGTGAGCAAGGTGTCGCTCCCCGCGCCCCTGGACCAGCTTTTGCAGGCAAACCTGGAAAACCAGGTGTACGCCGGCTATGCCGGGGTGGACACCGTGGCGGACTATGTCAGCCAGACCATTGTCAACTCCTGTATCAACATCCTGTGCTTCCTGATCTGCTTTGTGCTGCTGTACCTGGCCGTGGCCATCATTATCAACGCCCTCAAGGCCATCTTCCGCTTTCCGGTGCTCAAGCAGCTGGACTGGCTGGCCGGCGGGGTGTTCGGCTTTCTGCGGGGGGTGCTGATTGCCTACGCGCTGTTCACCGTGGTGCCGCTTATTCTCACGGTGGTACCCATCGACCTGATTTCGGAGCTGCTGGAGCAAAGCTCCCTGGCCCCCATCTTCAATAACGGCAACCTGATTCTATCCATCATGAACGGCAGACTGTGAAAGATTCTCGCGCACGGGAAGGAATTGACCCTCCCGTGCGTTTTCATGACGAAGGATTCCTGATATGGAGGAGACTGCCATGCTGCGGATGAAGGGACGGCGTATGATGGCCCTGGCGGCGGCGCTTTGCCTGTGCTGGAGCTGCGCCTTCAGCGAGGGCGTCACCACGCCCACAGACCTTGAAACCCCCGCACCCACGGAGGTGCCCACGGAGGTGCCCTCCCCCGACCCAACGGAGATACCCACGGAGGTGCCCTCTCCCGACCCCACGGAGGTACCCACGGAGGTGCCCTCCCCCGACCCAACGGAGGTGCTCACGGAGGTGCCTTCTTCCGAGCCCTCGGAGGAGCCCTGGGACGAGGCGCTTTGCGACCATGCCAACGAATATTGCGAGCAGGCCCCTGCCTGCAGCACGGAGACGTGCGAGCATATTACCCTGGACCCAAACGGCCTGGAGGTGCCCCTGTGTGCCCTGGGACGATGGCTGCTGGATCAGCAGGACGCGTTGCAGCGCAGCGGGCAGGGCATTGCGGCTTACAGTGTGCGCAGCCGCACCATCAACCTGAGTCTGGCGGACGCGACGCTCTACCGCAGCGGCAGCTATCGGGTCACCGGCGGCGGTAATCGGGAGGCCCGTCTGACCATTGCGCCCTCCCGGCTGGTGGTGCTGACCCTGGACGGGGCGGCCTGCGCGGAAATCAGCCTGGGGAACGGCTCCCAGCTCACCATGAGCCTGACGGGCGAGAACACCGCGGCGCTGCTTACCCTGGGCGAGGAATGCGAGGTGCGCGTCCGGGAGGGCGGCGCGCTGACCATTGATCGGGTGGATCGCCCCGGACAAAGGGCCGGGAAGATCCTCATCACCGGCGGCAGCGTGAAGGCTGCGCTGGAAGAAAACGGCGGCCGCACCATGACGGTCTTTCCCGCCCAGGATGCGGAAAGCGTGACGGTGGAGGGCGCCCCCTGGGTTCAGGGCGTTCACGGGGACGGGAATGCCTACCTGTGGCTGAACGCCCCGGCGGAGGGCAAAAAATGGACAGCCCGGATGAACGGAACCGTTCTGGAGGTAACGCAGGAGGATGACGTTCCCGAGCAGCAGGGCCCGAGGATTATTCAGGGGCAGGAAAACGTGCTGCAAGGCGGCGCGACCTATGAGCTGGTCGGGGAGATCGCGGAGGGCACGCGCCTGGTGATCGGTGAGGAAGGCGTGACCCTGGTGATGCAGGATGCTGTATTCACCGGCGAAATCGCCGCCGCAAAGCCCTATACCCTCTATGCGAACGGCAACACCGATCTGTCCGCCGCGGTGCTGACGGGCAATGCGGATATTTACGCCCGAGGGCAGGTGCGCATGGGCCGGGTAAATGGCGCGGCGGCTTACCACGGAGGGCGCATTGTGCTGCCGGATGCGCCGGAAGGCTATGAACCCTTCGATCCCGGCGAGACGCTCACGGCGCAGTCCGCCACCCTGGACGGGGTGGAAATTCCCCTGCTGACGGGTGAAAACGGAGCGCTTTATCTTCCATCCCCCGCGGCGAACATGACCTATGCCGTCACGGCGGATGAAAATGCCGTGACCGTTCGCAGCATCGGGGCAAAGGAACGGTATTTCCTCCTGACCGAGGACACGCCCATCGCTGACGCGGCGGGGGCGGAGCGCTTTACCGTGGAGGGCCAGGGCGGCTATGTGACCGGCGCCATTCTGGCCGGGGGCAACGCGGCGGCGGAAATGCACAGCGTGCAGCTTCGGCAGGAGGGCCCGGCACTATCCCTGCCGGAGGGAAGCCTGAAGGTGGATGTGTATGGCGACAACGGGCTGGTAAGCCATGAAGGCGACGCGCTGGATGTGGGCGAGGGTGCAAGCCTGACGCTGAACGTGCTTTCCGGGCGGCTTCTGGTTCGGCACCAGTCCAGCCTGCAGGGCGTAACGCTCCTGGGCAATGTGAAGGTTGAGCCGGAGCCGGAAAATCCTCCGGTTTGCCTGACCATCCGTGACGGCAGCGGCAACCCTGTTCCCAACACGCCCCTGACGGTGATGATCGACGGGCAGCGCTACGACATGACCACCCACTTTGACGGCACGGTGTACCTGTGGGGCATGGGTGACATGAACGGCCGCGACATTGCAGCCACCGATGGCGAGCGGGTCTATACCGCTGTGGTGATGGGCGGCAGCGCCCAGGCGATGCCCGGGTTGACCATTGACAATGTGCAGATCACGGATGCCGAGGGCGCGGTGACAGTCACCTTCCGGTGCGTGGGCGCCCTCAGCGCGGGAGTGCAGGCCTATGTGGGCGATATGCCGGCGGATATGCCGGATGACTTTGTTCCCGACGCCCTGCGCGTTCCCGCGGAAAACGGCGCGGCCACCCTGGCGGTGCAGCCGGGACAGACGGTGTCCCTGCGGGTTTACGCTTCCACCTCGGAAAGAGCCGAGCTGACGCAGGACAGCGCCGACGGCTTCCAGTTCAGCGAGCTGATTCACTTCACCTGCCGCCGCCTGTGGCGCGCGGGCGAGGGCGCAGCAGACGCGGACTACACCGGCAAGCCCTATGTTCTTCCCCTGACGCTGCCCGAGGGCGCGCAGGTCAGCTATGCCGGCAAACGCCTGAACCATGACGGGCTGCCTGTGGAGGTGGGCGAATACGAGCTGCATGTGGTGATCCCGGAGGGCAACGATGCCTATCTGCCCGGGGAAACCATCGTGCCCTTTGAAATCCGGCGGCTCATCGTGGACATCATCCCCGAGGCCAACCTGGAGAAATATGAAGGCGAGGAGGATCCGCCCTTCAGCTACACGGTGAAGGGGCTGCTCCGCGGCGACGAGGTGACGGGCGAGCTTGTGCGCGAGGAAGGCGAGGAGGTTGGCAACTATGCGTTTCTGACCAGGGGGCTTTCCGCGCCGGCCTATTACCGCCTGCGCGTTCCCCAGGACGCGCCGGTGTTCACCATCCTGCCCAATCCCGGGGGCGGCGGGTTCTTCGGCGTATTTGAGAAGCTGTACCCCGTGAAGCAGGAAGTCCTGCGGGGCGACGGGCGTAAGGTGTTTGTGACCCTCAATACCAAGGACGCCCTGAC
>CAMDVP010000021.1 GCA_945877525.1 uncultured Clostridia bacterium
GCCCCGGGCGGGGGCCGCGGGCCCCCCCCCCCGCCCGGGAATCCAGAGGGCAGAGCCCTCTGGCGGGTTCCCCAAGGGCAGCGCCCTTGGGCCTCGCCTGTTACCTGAACTGACCGAGGAAGCGCATGTCGCCTTCATAGAGAAGACGCATGTCGGGGATGGAGTAGCGCTGCATGGCAATGCGTTCAAGGCCGATGCCGAAGGCGAAACCAGAGTAGACGGTGCTGTCGATGCCGCACATTTCAAGAACCTTGGGGTTCACCATGCCGCAGCCGAGCACCTCGATCCAGCCGGTACCCTTGCAGACGCGGCAGCCCTTGCCGTGGCAGTTCACACACGTCAGGTCAACCTCGGCGCTGGGCTCGGTGAAGGGGAAGAAGCTGGGGCGGAAGCGGGTGGTAATGCCCTTGCCGTACAGCCGCTCAGCGAAGGCGTTGAGGGTGCCGCGCAGGTCGGCCATGGTCACGTCCTTGTCCACCACCAGGCCCTCCATCTGATGGAACACGGGGCTGTGGCTGGCGTCCACCTCGTCGGCTCGATACACACGGCCGGGGCAGATGATGCGGATGGGCGGCTTGCGGCTGAGCATGGTGCGCGCCTGCATGGGGCTGGTGTGGGTACGCAGCACAATATTGTCATCAATATAGAAGGTATCCTGCGCGTCACGGGCAGGGTGATTCTTCGGGATGTTCATCAGTTCGAAGTTGAAGTGATCCAGCTCCACCTCGGGGCCCTCCACCACCTCAAAGCCCATGCCGGTGAAGCAGTCCACCAGTTCGTTCATCACCAGGGTCAGGGGATGCTCGCTGCCCGCGGCGGGCATCGGGCAGGGCTGAGTGACGTCGATTGTCTCCCGGCGCAGGGCCGCCTGCTGCTCCAGCTTTTTCAGGGCGGAGAGCTTCTCCTCCAGCATGGCAGTCATCTTCTCCCGCGCGTCGTTAATCATCTGGCCCGCGGCAGGGCGCTCCTCGGGGCTCAGCTGCCCCATGCCGCGCAGAAGAGCCGTCAGTTCGCCCTTCTTGCCCAGCACCTTTACCCGCAGAGCGTCCAGCGCCTGCATGCTTTCGCAGGAGCTTAGCTCATTGCGGAGCAACTCCTGAATCTGCGCAATCTTCTCCTTCATGGCAAACCGTCCTTTCTTGTGCAAACAAAAAGCCCCCGTCCCACAAGGGACGAAGGCGAATTGCCACGTGTTACCACCCTGATTCCGCACCGGCAGGGAAAGCCTGCTTGGATGCGCTCGCTGCCTGTCACGGGGCCGATCCGTCGCCGCCTAATGGGGCCATACCGCCCGTTCAGCAGCGCAGCTCAGGAGGGAATTTCCGGAGGGCCCGTCAGGCTGCTTGCACCAAACGCAGCCCTCTCTTGGACAGCCCCTGACTCCGGCATTGTCTCCGTCATAGCCTTTGGAGTATTGCAGACATTATAGCATAGCTTCCGGCATTTTGCAAGGGCAGATTTCTTTTCTCACAGTCCTGTGAGCAGGTCAGCGTACTTCTGCTGATCGCAGCCGTCGTCGGGGGTAAGGAAGGTGCATGTGATGTGTCCCTGCTGCAAAAGGTCGAGATCGCTGCCGGGGGTGGGATGATCGTCCTGCTCTTCGGGGTATAGCCAGAAGTATACCTGCCCCCGGGGACTGACCCGCTGCTCGTAGTTATCCTTGTAAATGTTGCGGGTAATGGGACACATGCGAGGCTCCTTCAGCTGATGCAGGGGCACGGGCGGCACGTTCAGGTTGCACACGGACAACTCCGGCGCAGGGTAATGGATCAGCCGCTCGCCCAGGGCTACCGCCCAGTCCGCAAAGAACGCAAGCGTCTCCTGCGGCGTGCGGGGTTCGCCGCTCACCGCGATGGCGGGCACGCCCTGGAAGGCCGCCTCCCGCGCCGCGCCCACCGTGCCAGACACAAAGGTGGCCAGGCCAGTATTGTACCCCAGATTGATGCCGCTGAGCACCAGATCGGGGCGCTGGTCACACAGACGCATCAGCCCCACGCGGCAGCAGTCCACCGGGGTGCCGTCCACCGCCCAAGCAGCCGCTGCGCCCTCCACATGCCGGGGATAGGCGCAAAGCGGTCGGTCGATGGTGAAGCAGTGGGACTTGGCGCTCTGCTGCTCGGCCGGGGCAACCACCGTAACCCGGTTCCCCCGGGCCGCGGCAGCCCGGCACAGCAGGGCCAGGAAAGGGCTGTCGATACCGTCGTCGTTGACCAGTAGAATGTTCATGGGCTTCCTCCCGTCAATCATTGGATTCCGCACTCAGAGCCTGCTGGAGCACCCGCATATTATCCCGCATGGTGTCCTCGTAATAGGACAAAGGCACGTTTTCCTCCGGGCCGGTGACCACCGGATCCAGGGTATAAATGGCTGCGCCGGTTTCCCGGGCGATGGTTTGCGCAGCTACATCCTCGTACTGCGGCTCCACAAACAGGGGCGGCGCGCCCAGGGATTTCACCAGCCGCACCAGCTCCGCCAGCTTCGCCGGGGACAGCGCCTCGTCCGGGTCGCGGTTGACCACCGTCGCCACGTTCAGCCCATAGGCCTTCGCAAAATAGGGAAACGCCTCGTGGAAGGTGATCACGTCCCGCCGGGGCAAGTCTCGCAGCCCCTCGGTCAGCTCCTCGTCCAGGGCTGCAAGGCGCGCCAGATACGCGTCCCGGTTGGCGGCAATTTGCTCCGCCTGCTCCGGGCAGTGGGCCATCAGCCCTCGCGCCAGGTTTTCCACCATGATCTGCGCATTGCCCGCATCCAGCCAGATGTGGGCATTGTATGCATGATCGTGGCCGTCCTCGTCCTCATGGTCATGCTGCCCGTCCTCATCCTCCGCAAGCAGCGCCACGCCCTCGCTGGCATCCACCACCGGCAGATCGGGGAAGGCGTCCATCACATTGGTCAGATAGCTTTCCATGCCCGCGCCGTTGATGAGAAACACATCCGCCACGGCCAGGGTTTTCATGTCGCCGGTCTGCAGCTGATAGTCGTGCAGGCAGCCAGTGCCGGGCGCGGTCAGGTTGCGAACGGTCATGCCCTCCACACCCTCCGTCAGGTTCAGGGTAAACAGATAAATGGGGTAAAAGGAGGTGACCACCGTCTCCGCCATGGCGCAGGCCGGCAGGAGCAGCAGCGCCGCCAGCAGAGCGGCCAGCATTTTTTTCATGAATGATTTCCGTTCCTTTCTGAAAGCATTGCCCTTGTCGGGCAGCAAGCAAACGATTTGCGTTTTGGTTTTCATGCATCCGCAAGCCAGCCCTCGTAGCGCTCCCTGGGATAGCGTTCCCGAATGACCCGCGCCATCAGTTCCTTTTCCTCCGGGGGCTGAAAGGCGTCATAGCGCATATACAGCGCCCGCATGGCGCTCAGGGAGCCGGTGCGCAGGGAGTAATCCTTCAGCGTCTGGTAATTGACGGAATAGACGGTCATGCCCTCAAACAGCGCGCCCATGGCCGCATCGGCCACCTCGGGCAAATCCTGCATGCGGATCCGGAGCATCCGCCCGTCGTCCAGGCGCACGGCCATGCGGGGACCCAGCACGCCGTACAGGCAGTCGAACAGGGTGCGCCTCACCCTCTCCGCCACGTCTTCCAGCCCGTCGCGGTAGGGCGCATAGGTGCGCAGCGCCTGGGCCGCCTGCTCCGCCACGGCCGTGCCATCCACCATGGCCGAGCCCAGATAGGGCCGCAGCGCCTCGCGGACGCTGTCGGTTCTCACCGCCGCCGGCATACTCTCGCCTCCCCCGTGAATCCTCTGCATGTGATTCGACATTCGCCGCGGCTTCTCCTGTTTCCCTATGAAAAATCGGCCGCGTCAGGTGTCGCAATAAACATGCGTGCTTTTACGGCGCAATTTGCCATCATGTTTTTCCCGGCGGCGGGGCAATCTGTCCGCGAAGGAGGTGCAGCATGGGCAAGCGACATCATGACATGGTGGACGAAATTCTGCGGGAAGCGCAGCGGAAGAACCCCACCGACGTGCTGGGCTCCTGGACCGGCACGCCCTGGGATGAATGGGAGGAGCCGGTGCAGGATGCGGACGATCTGTAAGGCGGCGCACCGGGTATGATTCGTCTGGGCAGCCTGGTGGGTCTGCCTGCGGCGCTGGAGGGGCGCATGGTGGGCCGGGTGGAGCAGACTGTGCTCACGGGCGACGGACGCTATCTGCGGGGGCTGGTGATCCGCCATGGCATGGGCGGCGCGAAATGGGCCGGGCGCGAGAGCATCTGCCTGCTGGGCGAGGTATCGGTGATTCTCCTTGCCCGGCCAGGCAGGATGCCCGAGGGAGCCGATTTCACCCTGACGCGCGTGAAGGACTCGGACGGGCTGAACCTGGGCCGGGTCACGGACGCCTATGTGAACCCCCGCACCTTCCGGGTGGTGGCGCTGGAAATCAGCCTGGGGCTTGTCGAGGAGCTGACCTGCGGGCGCATGCTCGCCCGGAGCTTTGCGGTCAGCCCCGTCCCGGCGGAGCCGGGGCAGGTGATTCTCCCGGGAGAGGGACTTCTGGAGCGGGTGTCCGCCGCCGGGTCGGCATGGAGGGAGGTGGAGAGGTGAACCGGTTTGCACTGGGAGGCATGATGGGCTTCGCGCTGGGGGCGGGACTGATGATGATGCCCGCCGGACGGGCCATCCGCCGGGACATGAAGCGAAAGCTGCAGATGGCAAAGAAA
This sequence comes from uncultured Clostridia bacterium, assembly GCA_945877525.1. GTDB lineage: Bacteria > Bacillota > Clostridia > Christensenellales > Aristaeellaceae > UBA11524. The sequence continues at coordinate 4,664 of CAMDVP010000021.1, forward strand.
TGGGTCAAAAGCATGTGAACACGCTGGGCGGGGGCAAAAGCTCCCGCCTGTTGCAAAGAGGGGGCGGCTTTCGTGGAACAGGAGCGGCGAATCGGGCGCGCAGGCATGCTGCCATGGGTGGCGGCGGCGCTTGCCGCGCTGGCGGCGTTCCTTCTGCGCCGGGTGCTTTCGGCGCTTCTGTGGCAGCTGCTGGCGGGCTATGCGCTGATGGCCCTGGCACTTCCCCTGTGCCGCCTGCTGGAAAAGCGCTTCTCCCCCACGGCGGCGGCCAGCCTGTCCTTTGCGGGGCTGACGGTTCTGGGACTCGGCGTGCTTCTTTTGCTGATTCCCCCACTCATCCGCCAGCTGCGACAGGTGTCCGACATGTTTCCTGCGGTGGTGGCCTGGGGGCAGGGCGTGTGGAGCCGCGTCCAGGCCCTGTTGCGGGAAAAGGGCATTGATTTGACGCCCGTGCGGGACGGGCTCTTCGCTCAGCTGACCCAACGTGCGGGCGCGGTGATGTCCGGCGCGGCACAGGCGGCGGGACAAGCTGTGCAGTCGGTCAGCAAGCTGTTTCTCGCGCCGCTGCTGGCCTTCTATCTTTTGCGGGACAGGCGGCGGATCGCCTCCTCGCTGACGCTGCTGCTGCCGGTGCGCCACAGGGCACGGGCTGTGCGCGCCGCTCGGGAAATGCGCCGGGAAACGGCGAATTTTCTCCGGGGACAGCTGCTTCTATCCGCCTTCGTAGGGGTGCTGACCGCCGTGGGACTTTTGCTGACGGGCACCCAGGGTTGGCTGGTGCTGGGACTTCTCATGGGGGTGATGGAGCTGGTGCCCTATATCGGCCCGGTGATTGCGGGAATTCCCGCGGTGCTGCTGGCGCTGCAGGGCGGCATGGCCCGGGCGCTGTGGGCGCTGGGGGTGCTGGTAGCGGTGCAGCAGCTGGAAGGCGGGCTGCTCTCGCCGCGGCTGCTTTCCGGGGCCACAAAGCTGCATCCTGTTTGGGTGCTGCTGGCCATTTCCGCCGGCGGCATGCTCGGCGGCGCCATGGGCATGCTGCTGGCGCTTCCCGTGGTGGTATCCCTTCGCGGAGCGCTGCGAGGGCTGCGGGAATAGGCGCTTTCTTGTCAAATTCTCATCAATCCCGCGGGAAAAAGGGCTTCCCTTCATGGCTGGAAGCGTGTATAATAGAGATGTATCAACAGACAAAGGAGTTACCGCCGTGGCCGATATGTTCAACACCACCAAGCTCAAGCCCCTGCAGGAAACGGGCAACGAGGCGCAGGACATTCTTCTGTATGTCTACAATGCCCTGCAGGCCAAGGGATATGACCCGATTACCCAGATTGTGGGTTACATCATTTCGGGCGATCCCACCTATATCACCAGCCATAACCAGGCCCGCAGCATGATCTGCCGCCTGGAGCGGGACGAGATTCTGGAGGAGCTGGTGCGCTTCTATCTGGAGGGGCACACCGCCAAATGATGCCCCTGCGGCCGCTGGGCCACAGCGGCCTGAATGTGTTCCCTCTGGCCTTCGGCACGCTGACCATCAGCCCCATGCAGAAGGGCTTTTCGCCTGAGCGCGGCGCGGAGCTGATGCTTTATGCTGCTGAAAGAGGGATCAATCTGTTTGATACGGCCCAGTTGTATGATACCTACGAACCGCTGCGCCTTACGCTGAAAAAGCGGCCCGATCTGCTGGTATCCACCAAGTCCTATGCCTGGGACAGGAAAACGGCGCAGGAGGCCTTTGACGACGCCCGCCGCCGCCTGGACATGGACGTTATTCCGATCTTTCTCATGCACGAGCAGGAGGATCGCCTGACCCTGAAAGGACACCGGGAGGCCTTCGACTTTTATCTGGAACAAAAGGCCAGGGGGAAGATTCTTGCGGTGGGTTTTTCCACGCACCGTGTGGCGGCGGTGGATTACGCGCCGCGTTATCCCGGGGTGGACATCATTCATCCGCTGATTAACCGCACCGGCGTGGGCATTGCCGACGGTACCCGCGAGGCCATGGAGGCTGCCATTGCCCGGGCCCACGCAGCAGGGATCGGCATTTTCGCCATGAAACCCCTGGGCGGAGGGCATCTGCTGAAAAACCCCGCAGAGGCCTTCCAGTATCTCCGCTCACTGGACTGCGTCGACGCAGTATGCTGCGGCATGCAGTCAGAGGACGAAATCGACGTGAACCTGCGCCTGATGGCGGGGCTTTCCCCCGACCCGGAGGCTGCAAAGCGCACCCAGCGGGAACCGCGCAGACTGATGATTCACGACTGGTGCCGCGGCTGCGGCAAGTGCGTTGCCCGGTGCCGGCAGGGGGCGCTGAGCCTGCAGGACGGCCGCTGCGTATGCGACCAGAGCAAATGCGTGCGCTGCGGTTATTGCGCGCCGGTGTGCGAGGAATTCTGCATCAAGGTGATATAGCGGCCTGCCCTTGAAAGAGCAGGCCGGAAGCCAGCCTCCTTCAGCGGCGTGAATACCGCGGCGGGAGGCTGCTTATTTGGACTTTTCCATACTAAAAACGCAGCACACGGGCCGATTTCTGTCAGTGCCGCGGATTGCAAAGGATGATCTGGGAGGGCTGCGCATGTGCGGAAGATTTTTCATCGAGGAGGAGGACACGGAAGAGGAGCTGCTTGCCATTCTGCAGGCGCTAAATCGCCGGGGCGCGGTCTGCAAAACCGGCGAGGTTCTCCCTACGGATACCGTGGCCGTCGTTGCCAACAGCCGTTCGCTGCAGCCCACGCCCTTTGCCATGCAGTGGGGCTATACGCTTCCGGACGGGAAGAAAATCATTAACGCCCGCAGCGAAAGCGCCTCCCAGCGGCCCATGTTCATGGACGGCATGCGTCAGCGGCGGTGTCTTGTGCCCGCCAGCCACTATTTTGAATGGTCGCACGACAGGCAGACGAAAACGAAGTATGCCATCCGTCCGCAGACAGCGGGCACCATGTACATGGCAGGGCTGTACCGCATGGAGGCAGGCCGGGCCGTCTTTACCATCCTGACCCGGGAAGCCGCGCCGCAGATTGCCTTCATCCATCACAGAATGCCGGTCATCCTTCCCGGCGATGCTGCGGAAGCATGGCTCCGGCTGCAAACGCCGGCGGAAGAGGTGCTTGCCCTGGCGGAGGAAAATGTTCTGTATGGCGCCGCGGTATAGAGGCGCACACTTTCCATATACAAAAAAGAGCAGCAGGAGTGAGCTTATAACGGCCCGCTCCTGTTTTCTTTGGGCATGTTGTCAGAGAAGCCTTGATTCGTGCTCCTTCCGCCACTGTGTGGGCGATACGCCAAACTCGCTCAGGAAATGCCGGTTAAAGGATGAAATGGTGTTGTATCCTACGCTGAATGCCACGTCGGCAACAGGCATCCTGCGCATGAGCAGCACAGTAGCCCGGTTCATGCGCAGGTAGTGAATGTATTGCAGCGGTGCCATGCCGGTGAAGTCAATCATATCCCGCTGGAGGGTGGATTTGCTGGTGCCGCTGGCAGCAGTCAGCCGGGAAATGGTGATATCCTCCATATAGTGCTGGTTGATGTAGGTCAGGGCCGCGCCGAGACGGGCAAGGGTTTGATTCTGATCCTTGCGGATGGTTTTGCAGGCTGCATATAGCGGCTGTGGCCGGCGAGAAGGGCGGCAACCAGTCCGCGAACCGCTGTCAGGTAATCCTGTTGCAGTTCTGCCGCTTCCTTCATGATGCTGACGCACAGCTGGTACAGCGTGGCGTTCTGCTCCTTGGGGATCAGTGGAGGAAAGTCATACAAATGAGCGTTCATGGCCTTCAACCCGCTGACCATCATCAGGTTCGCATCGGAAAAGAGATTTCTGATGTCGATATATATGAAGTGCCACAGGCTCTTCTCCTCGCCGATGGATTGGGCAATATGGATCTGCCCGGGATAAATGATGGAGCTGCAAGGGCCGCTGAAGGGGATGACCTCCCCGTCCACATAGAAAAGCCCGCTGCCCCACTCGCAATATCCCAGTTCGATGAAGTCATGGTAGTGCATTGCCTCCGGCTCCAGCTCGGGATAGTAGGTGAATAAATAGCCTTCCGGTGAAAGAGGATGCTCCTTCGAAAACGTTTCAGAATCAAATACTGCCGGGAATGAATCAAATTGCATAGTATCTTCCCCATTTTGCGTGGATTCTTGTAAAAAAATTATATATGATGAATATAAGGATTGTCAATTGAAATAAAGCAGATGAGAGCACTGATCGAACCGTAAGGAGGCAGGACAATGAGGTTTATGCAAACGCGGCGAGAATTTCTCAAGCTTGCAGGCAAGGCGCTGGCGAGCAGCGCGGCCGTTGCAGCGGCACCGGCGCTGATTCCCTCCGCAGAGGCTGCCTCTGACAATATGGCCACCGCCGGTATCGTCCGCGGCAAGATCACCGACACCAACAGCTGCATGATACCCGCCGTCATTCTGGTGGAGGCGGCCGACGGCACGGCCTACCGCGCTTTCACCAACGCCATGGGCGGCTATGCCATCAGCCTGGAGCCAGGCAAATATACGCTCACCTTTTCCAAGGGCCATGAGTATGAAACCGTAACCCGCACCATCGAGGTGGAAAGCCTGAAGACCTATTACCAGCAGGATGTCCGCCTGCAGCCCCTGTATGACAGCTATGCCAGGGGCTGGATCGCCGGGGACTGCCATCAGCACACCTTCTACTCTGACGGCGTGAACGCGGTGGAGGACGTGATCATCGGCAATGCCGCCAATGGGCTGTATTACGGCTTCCTCACGGACCACAACACGTCTCGCGGTGTACCGGAATACAACGGCGCCGCCCGCTTCCCCGTCCGCACTGAAAACGGCGAGGTGCGCTACTTCAAGGGCATGGACGGCGTGGAGGTCACATCGGAATTCGGCCACTACAACGCGCTGGGCTCCGGGCTGACCCTGGAAACCTATGACCTCAAGTTCACCGAGGGCGAACGCAACTCCGCCGAAAAGATGCAGATCGTCCGCGAGAAAATCAAGTATATTGCCGACTGCATCACCCGCGTGGGCGGTGTGGCGCAAATCAACCATCCCTATTCCACCACGACCATGGGCATGGCCAACTGGATCGATTCCGACGACTATGAGGTGTTCGACCTGTATGACACCATGGAAATATGGAACGGCTATTTCTGCCCGCCTGACGGCGCGCGCTTCACCACCGAAAACTCCATGAACCAGAACTACTCCGCCAAGCTGCTGTGGTATAAGCTCCTCAACGCCATGAAGGCGGGCCATCCCTTCCACGCGGCCACCGGCGGCACGGATAACCATGATGTGTCCGGCGCCGCGTCTGCCAAGGCCCGGGCCAAAATTGTGGAGAATCCCGCCGATCTGCAGTCCTACTATGACACCTGGGTTGCCTCCGCCAAATACAACGGCATGCCCACTACCTACGCCTACTTCGGCCATCAGGAGCTGACCATGGAGCATGCCATGGCAGCCATCAGGGCCGGCCATAGCTTCGTGACCAGCGGCCCCATCGTCCTGTGCGACATCGCCGGCAAGATCTACGGTGAAAAGGTGGAAGCCAGGGCCGGCGACGCACTTCCACTGAACTGCGACATCTGGAACCGCGACGGCCTGAAGGAAATCCGCATCGTCATCAATGGCGAGATCGTTCAGACCATCCCCGTCGCAGGGGAATCCTTCAGGGAAACCGTTACCTTGAGCCGTCAGTGGGAAAGCCTCGACTGGATCGTCATTGAGGTGCTGGGCGAAAGCCTGTGCCAATATGCCTTCACCAACCCGATCATCATCGCGTAATCCTGTCTTCAGGCCGGGACCCCGGCTTTGAGATAACACCCCATAACGCAATAAAAGAAAGGATGCAACACCATGAAGAAGTTCCTTGCGCTGTGTCTGTCCCTGATGATGCTCTTCTCCTGTGCTGCTTTTGCAGAAACCGCTGACGACATGTCTGCTCCCACCTTTGAGGTAGGCGAGGATGCTGCCGAATACGTGGTCGAAGGCGCTTCCGGCTGGAATGTTGTGACCGCTTTCGTCAAGATCACCGCCGGTGATGACGTGCTGTTCAATGGCCCTGTGACCGTGACCTCCGACAACCTGACCGTGGCTGAATTCACCCAGGCCGCCGTATACGAAATCGGCTGCGGCGCCGAAGGCATCGAGGCAGGCTTCGTAACCTCCATCGGCGACTATGTGGCCGGTACCGATGCTGACGGCAATTATGTCTACTGGGCCAACACCGTCAATGGCAAGTACGTCCCCCATACCTGCACCGACATGAGGGTGCTGGAGGGCTATTACATCAACTGGGATTTCATTACCTACGACGCTGACGCAGGCTTCGACACCACCTCTGTGCTGCCCGTGGGCTATGCCGCGCCCTTTGAGGTGGGCGAGGACGAGGCCGAGTATGAGATCGAGGGCGCTTCCGGCTGGAACAAGGCCAACATCAATATGAAGATTTCTGCCGGCGATGACGTGCTGTTCAACGGTGTTGTTACCCTGACCTCCGATACACTGTCCGTTGCCGAAGCAACCATGGCTGCCATCTACGAGGTCGGCTGCGGTCAGGAAGGCCTGGAGGCCGGCTTCGTTTCCTCCTTTGGCGATTATGTGGCCGGTACGGATGCCGACGGCAACTACGTCTACTGGGCCTACACCGTCAACGGAAAGTACGTTCCCTTCTCCTGCGATCAGTTCCGTCTGCTGGACGGCGACTATGTTCAGTGGGACTTCGCGACCTACGTTGCCGAATAACAGCCTAACCGCCAGGGCGCAGGCCGGCATATGCCTGTCTGCGTCTTTTTCACAATAACGCATGAGGTGCACTGATATGAAAAAATACCTGCGGATCATCGCACTGCTGCTGTGTGTCATCCTTCTTCCTGTATATGCCATGGCCAAGGAAGAAAACCTGGATGACGGCGTTGTCCGGATTGCCCTGCTCATTTCCGGCGACCTGGGCGACATGTCCTTCTGGGACAGCGCCAACGCCGGCCTGACCAGGTTTTCCGAGGATCACCCCGAGGTAATCGTGGACATCATCGAGATGGGCTCTTCCGATACCTCCAAGTATGAATCCACCCTGACAAAAACCTGCAATGGCGCCTACGACCTGATCATCGTCGGTTCTACCGACATGCGCGAGCCCCTGCAGCGCGCCGCCAGGAAAAAGAAATATGCCGACCGCCGTTTCATCATTTTCGATACCGAAATCAAGGACGGCCAGGCTGTAGATTACCCCACCGTGCATTCCATCATGTTCAGCCAGAATGAGGGCGGCTATCTGGCCGGTACGCTGGCAGCACTGATGTCCCTGGAAAAGGGCGCAGCCAATACGGCCTTCATTGGCGGTACCAAGAACGACATCATTAACGACTTCGGCTACGGTTTCATGCAGGGCGTGCGAGATGCAAACGCCGCCAGGGGTATCGACATTGGCGCTTACAACGCTTACATTGGTGATTTCGTCAACAGCCCCAAGGGCTCTTCTCTGGCCACTTCCTTCTATAAGAGCGGGGTGGAGGTGCTGTTTGCCGCTGCGTCCCAGGCTGGCCTGGGCTGCATCGACAGCGCAAAGAACAACGACAGGCTGATCATCGGCGTTGACTCCGATCAGTATGCCTACTATGCAGAAACCGACCCCGAGAAGGCCAGCCATATTGTCACCTCTGCACTCAAGCGCGTTGACCTGGCCCTCTACAACTGCTGCGAGAAATTCCTGAACGGTACTTTGACCTATGGCGACCTGGAGATTCTGGGCGTGAAGGACGGCATGATCAGCCTTGTGGAGAACGATAACTACAACGCCATTGTGTCTGAAGAGACCCGCGCCTATGTGACCTCCGTCGCCCGGCAGATCGCAGAGGGAACGCTTGTGGTGGAATCCGGTCTGAAGCGCTATACCAGGCAGGAAGCGCTGAACACCCTGTTCGACTCCCTCGATCCCACCAAGTAAGATAGCGGCAAGGAGGAAACCATGGGCGAACTCCTTTGTATGAAAGGCATCACCAAGCGCTACGGGAACGGCGTACTCGCCAACGAGCATGCTTCCTTTTCCCTGCGCGAGGGTGAGATTCATGCCATCGCCGGAGAAAACGGCGCAGGGAAATCGACGCTGATGAAAATCCTGTGCGGCGCGCAGCAGCCCACCGAGGGTACCATCGAGCTCCGCGGCAAGCCGGTGAGGATGACCTCCCCGAAGGTGGCAACCAGCCTGGGCATCGGCATGGTCTATCAGCACTTTATGCTGGTAGACGAGCTGCCCGTATACCTGAACGTATTCCTGGGCGTGGAAAAGCGCAGGGGGCTTGTGCTGGATAAGCAGGCCATGATTGCGCAAACCCGCGCACTGTGCGAGAAGTACGATATGCCGGTAGATCCGCTGGCCCTGTGCGGCGATCTGCCCGTCGGACTGCGCCAGAAGGTAGAAATACTGAAGGTGCTGGTACGGGACGCAAAGATTATCATTCTGGATGAACCCACCGCCGTCCTGACGCCGCAGGAAACCGAGCAGCTTTTCAAACAGCTGCGCATCCTCCGCGATGCCCGGCATACCATCGTTATCATTACCCACAAGCTCAGAGAAATGAAAGAGCTGTGCGACCGCATCACCATCATGCGCCATGGGAAAACCATGGGCGCAGTGAATGCCTGCGATGTCTCCGAGCAGGAGATTTCCGAGCTGATGGTGGGCGGAAGCGTCCGCCTCAAGGTGGCCAAGGCGGACGTCACCCCAGGCGAGATCGTTGCTGAAATGAAGGCCGTTACTGTGCCCGGCAGCGGCAGGCCCCGGCTGGACGGCATCAGCTTTATCGCCCGGGCTGGAGAAATTCTCTGCCTTGCCGGCGTGGAAGGTAACGGACAGCAGCAGGTTATCGAGTGCCTGACCGGTCAAATCGACTATCGGGGCAGCGTGAAGGTGCTGGGAAAAGAGGTCAGGGGCCAGTCAGTGCGCAAGATCCGCGACCTGGGCATGGCGCACATTCCCGAGGACCGCATGACCATGGGCACCAATCAGCGTGCATCCCTGCACGAAAACCTGATTTCTGTGGACTTTGACCGCAACACGGTCGCCGGCTTCCTCAAGAGCAGGGCGTTGAAGGCCCGTTCCGAAAAGCAGCTGAAGGCTTTTCTGGTCAAAGGCGAAATACAGACGCCGATTTCCATGCTTTCCGGAGGCAACATGCAGAAGGTCGTTGTCGCCCGGGAGCTCAGCCAGCATCCAAGGCTGGTCATCGCCAACCAGCCTACCCGCGGCGTGGACGTGGGGGCGATCGCCTTCATCCATGAAAAGCTCATAGCGCTGCGTGATGCGGGCTGCGGCATCGTGCTGGTATCGGCGGATATGAACGAGGTGTTCTCCCTGGCGGATCGCATCATTGTGTTCCACGAGGGACGCATTGCCGCTGAGATTAACGACGTGGCAAACACCACCGAGCAGCAGCTGGGCCGCTACATGCTTGGCATCGATCAAATGAAGAGAGAGGAGGCGGCACAGTGAAAAGCAGCATCCTTAAAAGCCTGTGCACGCTTCTGATCCGCCTGACGCTGGCACTTGCCGTGGCGGCCATCGTGCTGGCCGGCGCGTGCATCCTGATGGAAGGCAGCCTGGAAGATATCATGACCGCCTTCTTCCTGGGCCCGCTGGAAGACGAATACGCCATCGCTGAGATTCTGCGCGAAATGGTGCCGCTGATCTTTACGGGCGTAGCGGTGTCGCTGATGGTACGCTGCGGACAATTCAACATGTTTGTAGAGGGTGCCTTCTTCGGCGGCGCATTTCTGGCCGGCGTGCTGGCGCCCATGCTGGGGGAGCATTTCCTTGTCACGCCCATCATTTCCATCCTGTCAGCGGCTGTCGCGATGGGCGCTGTGGGTTATATTCCCGCCAAAATGAAGTCCTCTCTGGGTGTGAATGAATTTGTGTCCAGCCTGATGCTCAACTACATCGTCTACTGGGTCGTGATGTACCTCATCCACGGTGTGGCGGCCGACCCGGATTACCCCAACGCCACCCTGTACCTGGAGGATCTGATGCGGCTTCCCCTCCTCCAGGAGGATATCGAGCTGTCCTCCAATCTGATCATTGCGCTGCTGGCAGCGCTGGGCTGCGGGGTGTTTTTGTTCAAAACCAAGTGGGGCTATGCCCTGCGCATGACGGGCGATAATCCAACCTTTGCCGTATACTCCGGCATCAAAGCGAAGAAGTATGTCGCATCCTCTCAGGTGATTGGCTCCGCGCTGGCAGGCATGGGCGGCGCGTCCTTCCTGCTGGGCAACTACTACCGCTTTCAGTGGGCCAGCCTGCCCAACTACGGTTTCGACGGTTTTGTAATCGCCTCCATCGCAGGCAACAACCCTTACGCAGTGCCGCCGGCAGCGCTGTTCCTGGGTTACCTGCGTGTAGGCGCGCTGCAGGTGAGCCGCCTGGGCGACATCCCCAATGAGGTGATTTATGTCATTCAGGCGATCATCATCATACTCTTCGGCGCGCAGTTTATCCTGAGCCGCAGGAGGAAGGAGGGCGGGAAGCATGCTTGAATGGATTCTCTCCGAGTCCTTCCTGACAAACGTTATCGCCTATGCCATTCCGATCATCTTTGCCGCCTATGCATCTCTGATTTCCAACAAGGCCGGCATTTCCGCCATCAACATCGAAGGCGCCATAAGCGTGGCCGCCGTGACAGGAGCGCTGGTAAGCCATTTTACAGGCAGCTGGGTCATCGGCCTGATCTGTGCGATGAGCGCCGGCATCCTGATGATGATGCTTCTGGCGCTTGCAGCCCTGCAGCTCAGGGCGGACAGCTTTCTGAGCGGCATCGCCCTGAATACCCTTGCCACCGGCGCGTGTCTTCTGATCGTCAAGGGTGTGCTGGATGGTCGCACAGATTCCTCCACCGCACCCAGCGTGCCGGTGCCCAGCCTGAAGCTTCCCCTGCTGAGCGACATTCCTGTCATCGGAAAGGCCATCTTCAGCCAGAACCTGCTGTTTTACCTCATGCTGATTGCGCTGGCGCTGATTGTCCTGCTGCTCAACCATACCCGGCTCGGTGTGCAGATCAAGACTGCCGGTTATCATCCTGAGGCGGGCGAATCCGTGGGTATGAGTACCCGGCGCACCCGTGCAATCGCGCTGATGATCTGCGGCATGATGGCGGGCTTGGGCGGCGCGTACCTGTCCATGGCCAGCCTGGGCTATTTCTCCGCCGGCATGGTGTCCGGCCGCGGCTTCATCGGCATTGCGGCAGAAGCCATGGGCGCGGGAATGCCCATTAGGACCACGCTGTTTGCCCTTCTCTTCGGCGCGGTGGATTACTTTGCCGTGGGCGGCCAGACAGTGCTGTCCTTTCCCTATGAGCTGCTTAACACCCTTCCGTATCTTATGACCCTGCTGGCGCTGACCCTCTACGCAGCAGCACACAATAAAAGGAAAAGAGGTTGAGTGATGATGGCCAAGAAAGCCTGGCAGATCGAGCTGGAAACGATCAGAAATTCCATCCCCGTTGTTCTTAAGCGAGAGGAGCAGGGATGGAACTATGCCGAAACCATTGAAATGGTGGAGGATACCTCCGTTGCCATGAAGTGGCAGAGCAACGTTCCCGGCTCCAACGCACCTGAGCACGTCATCATCGGCGCCATGCAGGACATGGATAACATGGGGTACGATGTGTCTGCTGCGGAAGCGATGATCGAGAAGGGGCAGCAATATCTTGCCGAGGGCAACAGGTCCGCCCTGGCCGGGCATACCGCCCGCACCTGGCATGTCATGATGAATTCTCCCAAGGTCCCCGATCATCCCTACTGGAAGCATACCATCTATGAGTCCTTCGAGCAGTATGCCTCAAAGGTGGCGTTTCCCAAGTACAAGTATGATCTGACCGGCGAGGATTTCCTGCGCCGCACCCATCTGGGCTGGCAGGGGCAGATCGTTGCCGGCGCCATTGGCACGGCTGTGGAAGGCTATGTGACGGAAAACATCCGCAAGGTTTTTGGCGAGGTGCATGATTATCCCCGCACGCCCAACACCTTCAACGATGACATCACCTATGAGCTGGCACTGCTCAAGGCCGTTGAAAAGTGCGGCAAGAACGTTACCTCCGCTGATATTGCCGAGCAGTGGGTAGCCCTGGTTCCTATGGGCTGGTCGGCAGAGGAAATTGCCCTTGCAAACCTGAAGCTGGGCGTTTTCCCGCCCATGAGCGGGTACATGAACAACCCCTACCGCGAGTGGATTGGCGCTCAGATGCGCGGCGTGATCTGCGGTCAGCTCTTCCCCGGCAAGCCCTATGAGGCAGCCCGCCTGGCCTGGATGGACGGTCAGGTCTCCCACCACAACAATGGCATCCTGGGAGAGGTGTTCAATGCCGTGATGGCCTCCCTGGCCTATGTGGAGACGGATATCCGCAGGATTGTTGAACTGGCCATCGGCATGATTCCATCTGACAGCGAATACTACACCGTGGTTCAGTTTGCCTGGGATGAATGCCTGAAGCATCAGGGTTGGGAGTCAGCCTGGAAGGTCTGCGAGAAGAAATACGAGCGCTACAACTGGATCCACGCCTACCCCAACGCCGCCGCTGAGGTCGTGGCCCTGTTCTTTGGCAACGGCGACTTTGACGAAACCATGCACATCATCGCCATGTGCGGCTGGGACGTGGACTGCAACGCCGCCCAGATTGCCACGGTGATCGCCACGGCCCGCAATGCTCCGCTCGATGTGAAATGGACAGCTCCCATCGGTGACAGGCTGGATACCTACATGCGCGATATCAAGAAGCTGAGCATTTGCGAGTTGAGCAAGCGCACCTGCGAGCTGGCCCGCATCCTGAATGCCTGATACGCATTGCCATCCAAAACGCTTCATTTGCACAGCGGCCGTCTGACCGTCTTTGATCCGGCAGATCCAGTCGTGACGGACATACTCAGTCCCATGCCGGAGGCATTCCCTTCACCCTGCTGGGGGGCATTTCTCCCTGCAAGTCGGTGTATCAGAGCGAGGAGCTGCTGGAGCTGTATCCCTGGCTGTCCATTGTACCGGAGAACTACCTGAACGCGGTTTCCCGCCATATGCCGAAAGGGGTAGATGAATACCAGGTGGAGAGCATCCTCGGCCGGGCCATCAAGAACGCCATCTTTGGCATTTGTTCGCCGGAAGAAACCCTGCGTCATGCGCAGCGCAGTCTGGAAGACATGACAGCGCGGTAAGATATGCCGGACGGGCAGACCATGCCTCGCTAAATCAGCGATATGCTTTCATCCCGGAATACCGTGGGAAAAGGCACTGCCCTGGAGGAAGGGCGAACTGCTTCCAATCAACCAGACACCATGGCACGCAAAAAGGGGCGCTTCCCGTTGGGAAGCGCCCTGGCTTGTCTGAGGGGCTTACAGATAATACTCCATGGGGAAAGCCATATAGCCGATTTCGTCCAGCTGATCGGCGGTCACATAGCCAGCGGGCGCGGCAATCAGACTGGGAATACGATTGACGATGGTGGCGCAGGTATGCTCCACGGTGGCGGGCTTCACCACATGGAACTCGGTGTTGGGCTCGCCGGTGATCCACCAGTCGCACATGTCGCCGTCCTCGGGGCCGTACACCTTGCCGATGGTTTCCTCCTCGATGGTAATGCCCTGCATGGTTTCGATGGTCACCACGGCAGACATGCCGATGCAGTTGCCGGCCTTGATGGTCTTGCCCAGGGTGGCGGACTCGATGTCCTTGTCGATCACGCAGGGCACATGCTTCTGGTCGATGGACTTGATGGTCAGGCCCAGCTTGTTGCAGATGGCCTCGGCCGCATTCCAGGCGTAGGAGGGCTCGAACTCGGCGGGATGGGCAATCTGCTTTTCAAACTCGTCGGGGGTCAGGTCGCAGCCGTGAGCCTTGGCCAGGGCCAGGCCGTACTCATCCACGTTGTAGCTGTAAGCGCCGCGGATCTTCTCGATCCGGTTGCAGCCGCCGGCCACCATGGCCACCATGTTGATCCAGAAAATGTCCTGCATGCCGGAGCCGGTGATGGTGCAGCCGGTCTCCTTGGCCAGCGCGTCCAGACGATTGATCTGTGCCGCGGCAGTGGTCCAGGGATAGATGGCCTCCTCGCAGGTGGTAATCACGTTGATGCCCCGGGCCACGCACTTCTCCACATGATCGTAGATATCGCCGATGAAGCTGAACAGGGTCACGATGGCCACGTCCGCGTCGCACTCGTCCAGCACCTTGTCCGCGTCGTTGGAGATGATCACGCCGGTCTTGAGGCCCAGCTCGGCAAAGTCGCCCACATCCTGGCCCACCACGGCGGGATTCACGTCGATAGCGCCGACAATCTGCGCGCCATGCTCGTGCAGGTAGCGGAGAATATACTTGCTCATCTTGCCGCAGCCATACTGTACAACCTTAATCTTTTCCATGGGAAAACGCCTCCTTGTGATTTTCTTGGCAATCATAGTATAAACCCTCATCCTGCATCAGAGTCAAGGAGAATTTTTCCTGAAACTCACGGGCACCTGCAGGCGCAGGAACATGCTCCGCCTGTCCTCGTCAAACACGTTGAACTCCGTCAGCACCTCGCACAGGTAGTCCCCCGTCAGGTCATACCCGTTCTGCCAGCAGTAATCCTTCAGCTTCCCTGCATAGGCCATTTCATCGTCAAATCCGTCCAGATAGATGCAGGCATACATGCCGCTGTCCAGCACAGCGGTGCTGCCTGCGCCGGCCTCGCGGCTCCCGGTAAACACAAACACCTGCCCCGGCACAAAGCGCTCCTCCTCAAAATCCGCCGCGCTGATGGAGGTGCCCACATGGTAGGAATGGATCTGCTCAAACCCCTGCTCCAGCAATGCCTGGCGCAGGCGGGTCAGCTCGCGCTCGTAGGCGTCGATCCCCCCGACATAGAAGTTCTCTCTGCAGGGCATGCCCCAGATGAAGCGCCGGTCAATATACTCCAGGGAGATGGTGCCCGTGGCAGGGGATTTGCGGTAGCGTTCAATGCTGGCAATGGCCCGTTCCACCGCATCATGTTGGCTGCGGAGGGCGCGGATCTGCTGGTGAATCTGCTCGTTCTTCCGCGCCAGAATATCCTCTATGAGGGTGATGTCCTCCTGCCGCAGTACGCCGCCAATCTCCGTCAAGCTCATGCCCAGCTCCTTCATGTAGGCAATCATGTCCAGACGGGCATTTTGGTGCATGTCATAATAGCGGTAGCCCGTCTCCTCATCCACATAGCGGGGACGAAGCAGCCCCAAGCGGTCATACAGGCGCAGGGTTGGAATGGAAACATGGTTCATTTCGGCCATTTTTCCGATGGAAATCAGCTGAGGGTTCATCCCTTGTCCTCCAAAACTCTATCTATGGATAAGAGTATTATACGCTTCTGTGTACCCTATGCCAAGTCTTTGCATCAAAAAAGGAGGCTATTTCGCCTCCCATCAGAATCACCAGTACGCCTTGACCAGCTGACTGTACACACTGCGGCGCGGTTCACCTCCGGGAATGAAGGCCGCCCCCAACAGCTTTTCATAGAAGGGCGCGGCATCTGTCACCCAGCCGATGACGGCATAGGCATAGCCCTCGTCCCGCATATAGGCCAGCGCCCTGAGCAGCAGCGCCGAGCCCACTCCCGTACCCCTGCAGGCTTCCGTCACGCCAATGGGCCCAAACATCCCCTTGGCCGTGGCGTCCCAGCAGGCAAAGCCGATGATCTGCTCGTCCTTCACCGCCAGCACACACCGGCTGGGACAGGAGGACAGGGTGGTTTCCGCCTCGTTGCGCCAGCCGTCTCCGAAGTTCGTCTGAATAAACTGCAAAATGCGCTGTCTGTCAATACACAGGGCCCGCTTGAGCTGCACGCCCTCCGGCAAAGCGGGAGGCTCCGGCAGGTAGGTCAAACTGGTAATCATGTCACCACAGGGCTTTGTCATGAGATTTTCTCCTTTATCAGTCGTTATTCCGGCGGGCAATCAGAAGCAGCCGCAGCAGCGACAGCAGACTCGTCACCGCCGAAGCCACATAGGTCAGCGCCGCCGCATTCAGTACCGCCTTTACACCGCTACGCTCCTCTTCGGTCACATATCCTCCCTCTGTCAGCATCCGCACCGCCCGACGGCTGGCGTCAAACTCCACCGGCAGGGTAATCAGCGCAAAAATCACCGACAGGCTGAACAGCGCAATGCCCACATACACCAGCGGCTGCCAGGAGAAGATCAGCCCCAGCACAAACAACGGGGTGGCCGCCGAGGAGCCGAAATTCACAATGGGCACCGCCGCCGTGCGCAGCTTAAGGGGCGCATAGCCCTCCTGCTTCTGCATGGCATGGCCCGCCTCGTGCGCCGCCACACCCAGGGCCGCCACACTGCTGGAACCATACACGCCCTCGGAGAGGTTCAGCACCTCCTTGCCAGGGTCATAATGATCCGTCAGCTGACCATGAACCCGGCCAACTCGCACCACGGTGTTACCGTTGCGCCGCAGCAGATCCTGCGCCACCTCACAGGCGGGCCGTCCCAGCCGGGTCTGCACCTGCCCATACCGGCGATACGCGCTGCTAACCTTGTGCTGCGCCCACAGGCCCAGGATCAAACCGGGAATAATCAATAGATACGTCCAATCCATGTAGTAAAACGGCATACAATAAGCCTCCTTCAATCACATGGTTTCACAATGAACCATTTCTATTCTACCATAGCTGGATATTTCCTGCAAGCCATGCCGTACACTTGTCACCTGAGGGATGCAATCCGTCGCTTCCCCGGTCTCCGGGATATAAAAACCCCCGCAGAATGAACTGCGGGGTAGATATGGAATCCGGCGGCGACCTATGCTTCCGGGCCGTGTCCAGCCAAGTACGTTC